>DAOQRQ010000005.1:0-27156 GCA_035355815.1 Ferruginibacter sp.
CAAGGTATTTGCCGATCCAAAGAATGAGAACATTGTATATGTACTTAACGTGAATTTTTTAAAAAGCACCGATGGCGGAAAAACATTCCGGGGCATCAGCACACCGCACGGCGATCATCACGACCTGTGGATTGACCCTGCCGATGGCAACCGCATGGGTATTGCCGATGACGGCGGCGCCCAGGTAAGTTTTGATGGCGGCAATAACTGGAGTACCTACGAAAACCAACCCACCGCACAGTTCTACCGGGTTAGTACCGACAACCATTTTCCATACCGCATACTGGGAGCGCAGCAGGATAATTCAACCATACGTATCTTATCAAGAAGCGATGGCGGACAGATAACACAGAACGACTGGCAGGAAACCGCCGGTAGTGAAAGTGGTTACGTGGTAGCCGATCCATTGAACACCGATATTGTGTACGGCGGAAATTACAGCGGCTATTTATCAAGGCTAGATCACAAGACCGGCGAGAACAGGGCCGTAAGTGTTTGGCCCGATGATCCCCTGGGTGCCGGTGCCGATGTTTCCAAATACCGTTTTCAATGGAACTTTCCCATTTTCTTCTCGCCGCACAACCCAAAAAAATTATATGCCGGCGGTAATATTTTATTTGCCACCGAAAACGAAGGCGCATCCTGGACGGCATTGGGTGGAGATCTTACCACTAACAATAAAGAAAAGCAACGCTCAAGCGGCGGCCCCATTACAAAAGATAATACCGGTGTGGAAGTGTATTGCACCATCTTCACCGCAACCGAATCGGCCCTGGAAAAAGACCTGCTGTGGACAGGAAGTGATGACGGCCTCATACACGTAAGTAAAGACGGCGGCAGGAACTGGGAGAATGTAACACCCCCGGCAGCCGGGCAATGGATGATGTGGAATTGCGTGGAGACCGATCCGTTTAAAAAAGGCAAAGCCTATTTTGTGGGAACTAAATACAAGAGCGACGACTTTGCTCCTTATATTTTTAAAACAGAAGATTATGGGAAGACCTGGACCAAGGTCACAACCGGTATCCCTTCTCTTCATTTTACAAGGGCATTAAGGGCCGACAGAAGAAGACCCGGGCTATTATATTGCGGAACAGAATACGGCATGTACATCAGTTACGACGACGGTGCCAGCTGGAAACCATTTCAACTGAATTTGCCCCTTGTTCCCATCACCGATCTTACCATAAAAGAAAACGACCTCATCGTTGCCACGCAGGGAAGAGCATTCTGGGTGCTGGATGATTTGACGGTGGTACAGCAGAAAGACAACAGCATCGTCGATAAAAATTTATTTGTGTTTGGTGTGAACGATGCCTACCGCTACGATGGTTTTCAGAACCCCAATGCAAAAAATGCCGGAATGAATCCGCCGAACGGTTCCATCATCAATTACTACCTGAAGAATGCAACCGACTCTTCCAAAGTAAGTATTGAGATACTGGACAAGAATAAAAAACAGATCAAACTCTTTGCCAGCAATTCAAAAGACGATAAGATAGAAGTGAGTAAAGGCATGAACCGCTTTGTATGGAATATGTTCTATCCAGCTGCCGAACGGGTGGATGGATTGATCCTCTGGCATGGCAGTGTGCCAGGCCCCAAAGCCGCTCCCGGCCAATACTTCTATAAGATAAAAGCCGATAAGGATTCGGCAGAAGGAAGTTTTATCATCAAGGCAAACCCGGTGTATAACTTATCGCAGCAAGACTATGAGGAGCAATTCAATTTCCTGATAACGGTAAGAGATAAATTCAACGAGATACAAAAAGCAGGTAAGAATATCCGGGACGTACGGAAGCAGATCAATGATTTTATTGATAAGCAGGGAAAGAACTGCCCCAAAGAAATAAAACAACAGGCCGATACCATCAACAAACAAATGACGGCGGTGGAAGAAGCCCTGCACCAGACAAAAGCCAAGAGCGGACAGGATGTACTCAATTACCCCATCCGCCTCGATGATAAGATATCGGGTCTCTATGATTTTGCTTCCAGCGGAAATGCAGCCCCGGCCAAACAGGTAAAAGACGCATATGCGGAATTATCTGCACAGGCCGATGCACAACTGAACAAACTGAAAAAGATCATGGACGAAGACCTGGTGAAGCTGAATGATATGATCAGGGAGAAGGCGTTGCCGGTGATAGGGATTAAGAAAGAATAATACAGGAGATACTGGGTGCAGGATACTGGATAGACTCTGCAGTATTTAAAAGCTTTTAAATATTTGAACTCTTCCAGTATCCAGTACCTGGTATCCAGTATCCCGAATCCCGAATCCCGTATCTGGCATCCTCGTATATTTGCGCATGAATTTTAAAGCCTTCTTCTCTTCCTTTATAACCAAGTTCATTTTTTTGAAACGGGCGTTTGGTAATAAGCCCTTCCGCCTGCTGGATATCGGCGCCGGCAATCATTCGGCCAGTAAAGCAAAAAATGTTTTTCCGAATTGTGAGTACCACGGCGTGGATATGGAAAAAGACTACAACAACAGCGAAGAAGATTTTAAGCAGATGACGGCTTTTTATGAGATGGATCTTACCAAACTCAACTTTTCTGCTATTCCCGATAATTATTTTGATGCGGTATTAATGGTGCATGTGATCGAACATCTGTACAACGGCGATGATGTGATCAGGGGCCTGTTACCCAAACTTAAAAGCGGCGGTTATATGTACGTGGAATACCCGGGTGAAAAAAGCACCCGCCTTCCTTCCATGTATGGCTCACTGAATTTTAAAGACGATCATACCCACGTAAGGGTTTATTCCGTAAAGGAATTATCAAAACTGTTTGAAGAAAATAATTGTACGGTTTTAAAAGGCGGATCGAGAAGAAATACCTGGTTTATGCTGGCTATGCCGTTCCGCATCATCAAAAGCTGGCTCACCGGAAAAAAACTGCAGGGAAATATTTTCTGGGATTTGTTGGGGTTTGCGGAGTTAGTGTGGGTGCAGAAGAAATGAGTTTGAGGTTTGAAGTTTGTGGTTTGAGCTTAAGGCAGCTTGCGGTTTTATAGGGAATAATTTGTTCGTATACTCCCAACTTCAAACTTCAAACCTCAAACTAATCCAGCAGATCCGGCCTTCTCTCTTCCGTCCGCTTCACCGATTGCTCGTGCCGCCATTCTTCAATTAATTTATGATTGCCGCTTAGTAATACATCGGGTACTTTCCATCCGCGGAATTCTTCGGGCCGGGTATAAACAGGGGGGGCCAGTAAATTATCCTGGAAAGAATCAGTGAGTGCAGAGGTTTCATCATTCAGTACACCAGGTATCAAACGGCCGATCGCATCCACCAATACTGCAGCACCCAGTTCTCCACCACTAAGTACATAATCGCCGATGGAAATTTCTCTGGTAATGAAATGATCCCTTACCCGCTGATCAATTCCTTTGTAATGGCCGCAAATCAGCAGTAAATTGTTTTTTAAGGAAAGCTGGTTAGCCATTTTCTGGTTGAAGGTCTCCCCATCGGGGGTTAAAAAAATAATTTCATCATAGGTTGTTTCTTTCTGCAAAGTTTCAATCGCATTCACCAATGGCTCAATCATCATCACCATGCCGGCGCCTCCGCCAAAAGCATAATCATCTACCTGGGCCCTGGCATAAGTGGTGTGGTCACGTAAATTGATCACGTTCACTTCCAGCAATCCTTTATCTCTTGCTCTTTTTAAAATGGAATGGGCAAAAGGACTATCAAGCAAGTTGGGAACAACGGAAAGGATGTCGATCTTCATACCCCGACCCCTAAAGGGGCTTTTAGAGAAAAATAATTCATAATTCTTTTCTTATTTGTAAAACTAAACAATAAAACTTTTAAATAAATAATTGATGAATTTGTTTCAGCAATGATCGGTATAAAAAAATCAGGGCGCAGGTTCCCCCCTTTAGGGGGCGGAGGGGGCATCCATAAACTCATCCAGGTCTCTCTTGTCTTTTTTGGTGGGCCTTCCCTGTTTACTCATTCGTTTGCCTGTATGAAAACTGGCCGCCTGGAATTGTATGCGTTCTATTTCTTCGGCAGGTGTTATGTCTTCGTAATACGTAATGGCTTCTTTGTATTGCACCCGGTGATCTAACAGCATCACCACTTTTATCAGCCACCGTTTATTCTCCGTCTTTACTTCATACTCATCGCCCACATGCACGGTACGGGAGGCTTTGGCATTCTCCCGGTTATGTTTTATCTTTCCCTTTTCACAGGCTTCAGACGCCTGGCTCCTGGTTTTAAAAAGGCGGATAGCCCACAGGTACTTATCCAGGCGCAACTTTTCCTTTTCCATTATCCAAAAATAAATCCTTTTATCACAATGCTTCTTAAAGCAGGAGGTATTTTATTAATTTTAGTCACTAAAATATACAGTATGAAGTTCAGGAGTTTCAAAATCATTATCCTGTTTGTTTGCCTCGCACAGTTCAGTATCGCCCAGCGTGGGCGCATAAACTGGACCGAAGATGGAAATGCCTACACAAAACTAAAAGACGGGGGCATTGTAAAAGTAGATCCCCGTACCGAGGCAGAGATAGTATTGGTGCGGAAAGAACAACTTACTCCGTCCGGCGCCACCCGGGCGTTAACACCGCAATCCTATGCGTTCAATAATAACAATACCCGCCTGCTCATCTTTACCAACACGGCTAAAGTATGGCGGTATAACAGCCGGGGCGATTACTGGGTACTCGACATCATTGCCAATAAATTAAAACAACTGGGTAAAGGATTGCCTTCCCAGTCATTGATGTTTGCAAAATTCTCTCCCGACGGAAGAAGGGTAGCCTATGTAAGTGAACATAATTTATTTGTGGAAGACATCAGCACCGGTACTATCAATAAACTCACAAAAGACGGAAGCCGCAAACTCATCAACGGAACATTTGATTGGGTATATGAAGAAGAATTCGGTTGCCGCGATGGTTTTCGCTGGAGCCCCGACGGAAGCCGCATCGCTTTCTGGCAGGTGGATGCCACCAAGATACGGGACTATTATATGCTCAATACCACCGACAGTATTTATTCGCAGGTGATACCGGTGGAGTATCCAAAAGTGGGTGAAGCGCCCTCGCCCACAAAGATAGGCGTGGTAAGCCTGGATAACGGGTACATCCGCTGGATGGATATTGAAGGCGATCCGCAGCAAAACTATTTACCCCGTATGGAATGGGCCGGACTGAATGAACTCATCGTTCAGCAACTCGACCGCAAACAACAGGAAAGCAAACTGAAATACTGCAATGTAACCGATGGCAGCAGCCGTACGTTCTGGGCCGAGAACAGCGATGCATGGGTGGACCTGAATTCGGCCGACATTTTCGGTGAGCCCGGCGGCTGGCAATGGATAAATAAAGGAATGGATTTTATCTGGGTTAGTGAGAAAGACGGCTGGCGTCATATATATAAGATCAGCCGCGATGGGAAGACGGAAACAGTTTTAACCAAAGGCAATTACGATATCGGCGAGATTAAGTGCATTGATGAAGCGAACAATTATATTTATTTCACCGCCTCGCCAAAAAATGCAACGCAGCAGTACCTGTACCGGGTGAATATCGAAAAGGGCAATATCATCCAGAAAGTAAAGAAGATTGTGACCAAAGCAAAACCCGATCCCGAACTGGTAAGTACCGACAGCACACTCAAAGGCTCGCATGATTACAGCATTTCACCCAATGGAAAATTTTCCACGCATTCTTTTTCCAGTCATAATACACCCAGGGTGATGGAATGGATAACCCTGCCGGATAACAAACCCATCAACCCGGCCAAAACCATTGCGCTGCTTAAGAAGACCGATAACAATGTGAACATCGAATACCTGCAGGTGGTTACCGAAGATAATATCACGCTGGATGCATGGATCAACAAACCAAAGGATTTTGATCCGTCAAAAAAATACCCCGTGGTATTTTATGTATATGGCGAGCCTGCTGCTTCTACGGTTATGGACCGGTATGGCGGACAAAATAATTTTTTATATAAAGGAGATATAAGGGCCGATGGTTATGTGCAGGTTGCCATTGATAACCGCGGTACGCCTATGCTGAAGGGCGCTGCCTGGCGCAAATCGATCTATCGTAAGGTAGGCGATATCAATGTACGGGATATGGCGATGGGCTTTAAGAAACTGGCAGAGATGAATCCTTATTTTGATAAGGACCGTGTTGCCGTATGGGGATGGAGCGGCGGCGGCTCATCCACACTGAACTTATTATTCAGGTATCCGGAAATTTTCCAGACAGGTATTTCCATTGCGGCTGTGGCCAACCAGTTATTCTATGATAATATTTACCAGGAACGTTATATGGGCCTGCCGCAGGAAAACAAAGAAGACTTCATCAATGGTTCACCGGTTACCTATGCAAAGAATTTAAAAGGGAACTTATTGTACATACATGGTACGGGAGACGACAATGTTCATTTCAGCAATGCGGAAGTGCTGGTGAACGAACTGATCAAACAGGGCAAGCAGTTCCAGTACATGCCTTACCCGAACCGAACACACGGTATCTCTGAAGGGCCAGGTACTTCTGAACACCTTTCAACGTTATATACCAACTACCTGAAGGCTCATTGCCCGCCGGGAGCCAGGTAAATAAATTTATCATTCAATAAAAAAGCCTGTAAATTTTTTACAGGCTTTTTTGTGACCCCTCAGGGACTCGAACCCTGGACCTACTGATTAAGAGTCAGTAGCTCTAACCAGCTGAGCTAAGGAGTCGTTACTAATAAAACAGGGTGGCAAATTTAAAGAATAATTGAATTAGCTACACACTATGGTTTCTATGTTCTATCCACGACTAAGTCGGGACAAGTTGTGGTTCAAAAATAGTTTAAAGCTTCTCCCCATGCTGGCTCAGGTCAAGCCCCTTCATCTCTTCCTCATCACTTACCCTTAACGGTGTAATAAGGTCGGTGATTTTGAGTAACAAAAAGGTTCCGCCAAAAACAAAAACAGAAACACCAATAGTAGTAACCAGGTGAACGATGAACAGGTGCGATTCGCCAAACAACAATCCGTTGCCGGTTGTATTGGCGCTGTTGATAGATTGGTTGGCAAAAACGGCCGTCAATAAAAATCCAACGATGCCACCCACGCCGTGGCAGGGAAAAACATCCAGCGTATCGTCAATAGAAGTTCTGGTGCGCCATTCCACCATCATATTACTTACAATACTGCTTACAATACCAACCGTTAATGAATGGGCAATGCTTATATAACCGGCTGCGGGAGTGATGGCAACCAGTCCAACCACGGCGCCAATACAGGTTCCCATGGCCGATGGTTTGCGTCCACGCAGCGCATCAAAAATGATCCAGGTAAAGGCAGCCGCAGCGGAGGCAGTAGTGGTGGTGGCCAATGCGGTTACCGCTAATGAGTTGGCGCCAAAGGCCGAGCCTGCATTAAAACCAAACCATCCAAACCAAAGCAACCCGGTTCCTAACAGCACATAGGTGATCCTTGCCGGCGTATGCGCTTCTTCATTTCTTCTTTTTAAATAAATGGCGCTGGCCAGGGCTGCCCACCCGGCGCTCATATGTACAACCGTGCCACCTGCAAAATCCAGCACACCGTATTTATATAAGATCCCTTCGGGGTGCCAGGTGGCGTGTGCCAGCGGGCAATAAATGAAAATGCAGAAGAGGCAGATGAATAGAATGTATGAAGTGAATTTTATCCGCTCGGCAAAAGCGCCGGTGATCAATGCCGGTGTAATGATGGCGAACTTCAATTGATAAAAGGCAAAGAGCATGAGTGGGATGGTGGGGGCCAGGATCCAGGGCTTTCCATTGAGCAATCCCTTCATCATAAAAAAAGTGCCGGGGTTACCGATGATGCCGCCAACCGAATCGCCAAATGCCAGGCTGAAACCGATCATTACCCACAACACCGTAATAACTGCCATGCTGATAAAACTCTGCAGCATAGTGCTGATCACATTCTTCTTACTTACCATGCCGCCGTAAAAAAAGGCAAGCCCGGGCGTCATTATTAAAACCAGGGCGGCAGCCGTAAGCATCCAGGCCGTATCGGCATTGTCAATATTTGATACAGGAGCTCCGGCTTCATTTTTTAGTACAGACGGAACAAAAACAGACAGGATTACAATGGCGATCAGCAGCAGGAAGGGAATGAGTGCTTTTTTTCGGTTCATGTTTATACAAATAAGAATTAATGAATTACTTGTATAGCAGTTTATCGTTGCGGGTAAAAATAAGTAACTAAAAGCAATCTGCTTTTCTGGTTTATCAACATTATACAGACAGTACGAAAACACAAATAGAGAAGGGGAGTTTTCAAATCATTCATCTATATGTGTACCCTATTTTATGTGTTTGATGGCCCTGGCAAATAACAGGCGGTTAAAAATCTAAATTTTCCGATTCTGCCGGATTATCCTCAAATTTGCTGCAACAAAACCTTTATATGAGAAAACTACTATTACTGCTTAGCCTCGTGCTAACCTCATCCATGCTGTTTGCACAAAAATCGTTCACTATCCGGGTGATCGATTCAAAAACAGGAAATCCCGTTTCAAATGCCTCGGTAAAGATCAAATCCTCCAACAAAGGTGGTTTTACTGCTGCAGACGGAACCATTACCCTGCAGGCTTCCGAAAATGATGTGATCGACGTAACCAGTATCGGCTATAATTTTCAATCGGTAAAACTGGGCAGCCAGTCTTCGCTGACAGTTGCTTTGGAAACCGCCATTGTTGATATCAGCGACGTGGTGCTGGTTGGTACCCGTGGTGCTCCCCGTGCAAAAATGGAAACAGCCGTACCGGTTGATGTGATCCGTATCAACCAGGTAGGATTGCCTACGGCAAAGATGGACCTTACATCTGCACTGAATATGGCAGCACCTTCGTTCAACTACAATAAACAAACCGGCGCCGATGGTTCCGATCATATCGACCTGGGAACATTGCGTGGGTTAGGTCCCGATCAGACCCTTGTTCTTATCAATGGCAAACGCCGTCATCAAACGGCCTTCGTGGCCTTGTTTGGTACAAGGGGCCGTGGTAATTCCGGCGCCGACCTGAATGCATTTGCGCAATCTTCTGTCGACCGCATCGAGATACTACGTGACGGTGCTTCGGCACAATATGGTTCTGATGCCATGGCCGGTGTAATGAATATCATTCTTAAAAAAGACGTAAATCACTGGACCATCAATACCGGTTGGGCCGGTTATTACGATACCAAATTCAATGCACAGAAATTCAACGACGGCAATCAATATTATTCCGGGAACAAGATCGATGGCGGAACCTTCAGTTTTTCTGCCAACAACGGTTTTAAACTGGGCAGGAACGGAGGCTTTGTAAATATCTCCCTGGATTTTTTAACACAGGGTAAAACCTATCGCCAGGCCGATACGGCCAACTGGGCAACGGATAAAGATGCCCTGCCTTACATAAACCCTTACCGCCGTGGATTTGGTGATGGATCGGTAACTACTTATGGTGTGATGTACAATATGGAGATACCCACCAGCGCCAAAAAGAAAACAACTTTTTACTCTTTCGGCGGATTCAATTCAAAAGAATCGGATGCCTATGCTTATACCCGCAACTGGAGTGCAAGGCCCGAACGTTTTCCGGTGGATGTGAATGGCGACCTGTTGTACAATCCCGATATCATGCGTACGGCCAATGACGGGGAGATCTATTACAATCCGCATATCCAGACCAGCATCCGGGATATTTCCATTGCAACCGGCCTCAAAGGAATATGTCATAAATGGAACTGGGACCTGAGCAATACACTCGGTAAAAATAATTTTCATTTTTATGGCGATAAAACATTCAATGCCTCTATGTTCATGACGCCGGGCACCCCGGCGCCCACTCATTTTGATGACGGTGGATTTAATTTCTGGCAAAACACCCTCAACTTTGATGTGAGCCGTTCATTTAAAACGGTTGCCCAGGGCCTCAACCTTGGCCTGGGTGCTGAATACAGGTGGGAGCAATATTCTATCTATGCCGGTGAAGAAGGTTCTTACAAGAACTATCATCCCACCGAAATATTTTATCCGAACGTAGCAGAGAACAGAACGCCTGCTTCCGGTTCGCAGGGTTTTCCGGGTTTCAAACCATCTGATGCCCTCATTGCAAACCGCCACAACATAAGTTTGTATGTGGATGCAGAACTGAATGCTACCAAAGCATGGTTGCTGGATGCGGCCGTACGTTTTGAGAATTATTCCGACTTTGGTTCGGTAGCCACTTTTAAATTTGCCACCCGGTACAAGATCATGAACAATTTCAACCTGCGTGGTTCAGTAAGTACCGGTTTCAGGGCGCCTTCTCTGCAACAGATCAACTTCCAGAATACGCTTACCTCTTTCAGCGGTGGCGTGTTGGTGAATTCGCTTATTGCCCGCAACGGAACTCCGATCACCCGGGCGGCAGGCATTCCCGATCTGAAAGAAGAAACTTCGGTAAATGGAAGTCTTGGTTTTTCATGGAAGCCCATCAATGGATTAACTGTTACCATCGACGGGTATATCGTTAAGGTGAAAGACCGGGTGGTATTATCGGGATTGTTCAGCGCTTCCGATCCAACCTTACCGCCATCATTCACTTCGCAGATACCAGCCGATGTGGCCACCGTTCAGTTCTTTGCCAATGCGGTGAACACCACCAATTACGGGTTGGATGTGGTGATCGACTATTCAAAGAAATGGGGCAAGAACGGTTTCAGAGCCATGCTGGCAGGAAATTTCCAGCAGATGAAAGTGGATGCCATCAACGTGCCTTCTGCACTTAACGGAACCGTGCTGAACCAGAAAACTTTTTTCAGCGACCGGGAAGAAGCATTCCTGCTGGCATCGGCACCCAATACCAAGTTTAACCTGAACATGGAATACAGCCTCAAAAAATTCAGCGTGGGAACCAACCTTACCTACTACGGAAAGATAAAACTGATGGGCTTTGGCGATGCAACGGCGGATAACCCCAATCAAACCGGTATTAACCCGATGGTACCAACGGATGCCGACCCGAATGTATATGTGCCCGAGCATTTTAATTTTAAAGGAAAGCTTGTTGCCGACCTGTATGTGTCGTATAAGATCTGCAAAAAGATAACTGTGTTTGCAGGCGCCGATAACGTATTTAATATCCACCCCAACCTGGGTGTTAACCCGCAGGCCAAGGGTTGGTTTGGAGACAATGAATCGGGCGGCCCGTGGGACAGTGTGCAGATGGGATTCAACGGAAGAAAATTATTCGGAAAGGTTTCTTTCAATTTTTAGAACCTCGGTAAAATAAAATAATTTTAAAGGCATTCACACGAATGCCTTTATTAATTTCAAAACAGGGTTATGAAAAAACATACCACAGTCTTTCTCGCTTTTTTCCTTTTAGTCTTTATCAACCTCTTATCAGCGCAGAACAAGACCGTTGTCTTTCAATCTGACTTTGGTTTAAAGGACGGAGCCGTATCTGCCATGAAAGGGGTTGCGATGGGAGTATCGCCCGATCTGAAATTGTTCGATCTTACCCATGAGATACCGGCTTACAATATCTGGGAAGCGGCATATCGTTTAGAACAAACCGTTTCTTACTGGCCCACGGGTACCGTATTTGTTTCGGTGGTTGATCCTGGTGTGGGAACAAACCGCAGATCGGTTGTATTGAAAACAAACTCAGGGCATTTTATTGTAACGCCCGATAACGGAACGCTCACTTTAATTGCAGAGTCGTTGGGCATTGCCGAAATAAGAGAGATCGACGAAGCAGTGAACAGGAGAAAGGGTTCGGAGAAGTCGTATACGTTTCACGGGCGTGATGTATATGCATACACAGCAGCCAGGCTGGCAGCCGGTGCCATAACATTTGAACAGGTAGGTAGGTTGCTGCCAAAGCAGGTGGTAGGTATTCCTTACCAAAAGGCAGAACTGGCCGGTAATAAAATAAAGGGTACCATCGCCATACTGGATGTGCAGTATGGAAATGTGTGGACGAATATTCCGGCAGATCTTTTCAATAAACTGAATGCAAAGACGGGCGATAAACTGCACGTGATCATTTATCAAAACAAAATAAAAAGATACGAAGGCGCTATGCTCTACGCCGAAACCTTTGGTGCTGTGGCAGAAGGGAAGCCCTTACTTTACCTCAACAGCCTGTTGCAGGTTTCTTTTGCATTGAACATGGGAAATTTTTCGGCCACGCATAAAGTGTACAGCGGGAATGAGTGGAGGGTAGAGGTAAGAAAATAATGAATCTTTTTCTCATCAGAAAATTTTCAAATCACCAAATCATCAAATCGTTTTCCCCGGGTATGTCTCCAGCGCCTTCTCCAAACAATCCATCGCTGCATTGATGGCATTCACGTTTATCACATAAGCCAGGCGTACTTCGTTCTTTCCCAATCCTGGGGTACTGTAAAAGCCGGTGGCAGGAGCCAGCATCACCGTTTGGTCGTTGTAGTTAAAAGACTCCAGCAGCCACTGGCAGAACTTATCCGAATCATCAATGGGTAATTTGGCCATGGCATAAAAAGCGCCACCGGGGTTGGGACAAAAAACACCGGGTATGGCATTCAGTCTTTTTACAATGGTATCGCGGCGTAGTTTGTATTCGGCTTTTGTTGTGTCGAAATAATTATCGGGCAGGTCAACGGCTGCTTCGCCTAATATTTGTGCAAAGGATGGCGGGCTCAACCTTGCCTGGGCAAATTTCATCGTGGCATCAAGCAATGCTTTGTTTTTTGTAACAAAGGCGCCAATGCGTCCGCCGCAGGCGCTGTACCGTTTGCTGATGGTATCCATCAATACAACATGGTCGTCCACCCCCGTTAAATGCATGGCACTTGTATGTTTGCCTTCGTAGCAAAACTCCCGGTAGGCTTCATCGGCAAATAAAAACAGGTTGTGTTTGATGATAAGCTGCTTCAGCACTTCCATCTCTGCAGCACTGTATAAATAACCGGTAGGGTTATTGGGATTGCAGATAACGATCGCTTTTGTTCTGGGTGTGATCACTTTTTCAAAATCTTCGATCGGCGGTAAAGCAAATCCTGTTTCAATGGAGGAAGTAATCGGTTTTACAATAACGCCTGCTTCTACGGCAAAACCATTGTAATTGGCATAAAAAGGTTCGGGAATGATCACTTCATCCCCGGCATCCATACAGGCCATAAAACCAAAAATGATGGCCTCGCTGCCACCGGTGGTAATGATGATCTGTTCGTGGGTAACGTTGATGCCCACTTTTTTATAGTACTGAACTAATTTTTTGCGGTAGCTTTCATTGCCGGCACTATGACTGTATTCCAGCACCTTAAAATCAGAATGGCGCACGGCATCCAGGCATTGGGGCGGCGTTTCAATATCCGGCTGCCCGATATT
This sequence comes from Ferruginibacter sp., assembly GCA_035355815.1. Lineage (GTDB taxonomy): Bacteria > Bacteroidota > Bacteroidia > Chitinophagales > Chitinophagaceae > Ferruginibacter. The sequence goes on from DAOQRQ010000005.1 coordinate 13,369, forward strand.
TAAATGATATACTTTGGTTCCTTTCTTTTTTGCCGCTTCGGCATACGGAACCAGTTTCCGGATGGGGGAAGCAGGCATCTGCATTCCACGGTTACTTACTTTTAGCATGTTGCAAAAATAGTTGAATGTTGTTGAAAATGGTTGAAGGGTAGATTAAAATTACCTATAGAGGCATAACTAAACAACATTCAACCATTTTCAACAATGTTAAACGGTATAAACTACTTTTGCGTATGCCCAACTTCACCACACCCAGCCGCATCATCGTTACCTGCAGTAATCGCCTTTCTCCTTACCTGCAGATGGAAGTGGCGGATTTGGGGTACAAACCCGAACGGGTCTTTAAAACCGGGGTGGAGCTGAAGGGCACATTAACAGATTGCATCCGGCTTAACTTACATCTTCGCTGCGCAAGCCAGGTATTATTTTCTTTGAAAGAATTCCGGGCAGATAATGCAGATGATCTGTACAATGCATTGCTTGATTTTTCATGGGAAGATATTATTGAGGCGGATGGCTATTTTTCCATCAGCAGCAATGTAAGCAATGAGACCATCAACAACTCTTTATTCGCCAATGTAAAAGTGAAAGATGCCATTGTTGACCGGTTCCGGAATAGAACCGGCGAACGGCCAAACTCGGGCCCGGAACTGGACAGAACGGTCATTCATCTTTACTGGAAAGAATCGCTGGCAGAGATTTTCATTGATACTTCCGGCGAAACCTTATCCAAGCACGGCTACCGGAAGATCCCTGGCAAGGCGCCCATGCTGGAATCACTGGCTGCTGCTACATTGCTGGCAGTTAAATGGGATCGAAGGTCGGTTTTTGTAAACCCGATGTGCGGATCAGGAACCGTTGCCATTGAAGCAGCTATGCTGGCTACCAGCCGCAAACCCGGACTGCTGCGTTTTAATTACGCCTTCATGCACCTGGTGGGTTATGATGAAAAGATATACGATGATGAGTTTAAAAAACTGGAACAACAGGTTACTGAAATGCCTGAATTGAAGATCATCGCAACAGATATCAGCGAAGATGCGGTGAACATCTCAAAGATCAACGCCGGTATTGCCGGTGTGGAAGAATATATTGAATTTGCCGTTTGCGATTTTGAAGAAACAACGGTACCCGAAGAAGGAAATGGCGTTGTTTATTTTAACCCGGAGTATGGCGACCGCCTGGGTGTGGAGGCAGAGCTGGAAATAACCTATAAACGCATGGGCGATTTTTTAAAGAAGAAATGCAAGGGATACTTTGGGTATATTTTCACCGGTAACCTGGAGCTGGCAAAAAAGATCGGGCTGAAGCCGAACCGCCGCATCGAATTTTACACCAGTAAGATCGATTGCCGGTTACTGGAGTATGAATTATATAGTGGTACACGGAAAGCTACTTGAATATTGAACATTGATTATTGAGCATTTCCTGATCAATAATTATTGAATACTGAATGCACAACTATCAATGTTCAGCTGATCATCCGGTACACCGTCCACTTTTGCGAAGCCGGAACAATGTACGGTGCTATCGCATCGCTGAATTGTTTGAACTGCGGTTGTCCCATTTCGTTTAAAGCTTTTTCAAAATCGGCCAGCGATTCAAAAAGGTATTCGTCTACAATATGGGAGGGAGATTCGCCGATATGGCCTACACTTAGCCGGTTCACCGAATTCTTAAAATGCGATGACCGGAATTTTTCGGCACCCCATGCTTTGATGATGTCGAGCGCTTCTTTTTGTTTGCCGAAAACGATGTCGATGGTCCATACACAGTTGTACATGGTAGAGAGATTTATGTTAAAGATGCAGGATATGGGATGCAGGATGCAGGATACAAGATGCAGGATACTTGATGCTGGTTGTTTGCGATTACTAAAAGATATACGATGCTGACCAGGATTATCCAGCGACCAGTATCCGGCCTCTACGACCTTCCCTTATTCCTTATATACACCAGTTTTATCCCTGCCTTATCTGTTTCTTTCTTTTCGATCTCGATCTGGGGAATTGATTTCATTAACGGAGTCAGTTTTTGAAACCCATAATTCCGGGGGTCGAAGTTGGGTTGCTTTTTCAGCAGCAGGTTTCCAACATCTCCTAAAAATGCCCAGCCATTTTCATCGGCCAGGTCGTCGATGCTTGATGAAATTAATTTTAGCGTCTCTTTACTCAGTTTATCAAACGAGGCCTTGGGTGCAGGTTTGTGTGCCTTTGTTTTTACAGCGGTTGTTTCTTCGTCTCCAAATACCGGGATGATCTCCATGTAAATGAATTTATCGCAGGCAACGATAAAGGGATTGGGTGTTTTCTTTTGCCCGATTCCGAAGACCTTCATACCGGCCTCCCTCAATCTTGTTGCCAGCCTGGTAAAATCGCTGTCGCTGCTTACAATACAAAACCCATCTACTTTACCCGAATATAAAATGTCCATGGCGTCTATGATCAGGGCGCTGTCGCTGCTGTTCTTGCCGCTGGTATAACTGTATTGCTGAATAGGGGTGATCGCATTTTCCAAAAGCACATTCTTCCAGCCGGAAACCGTGGGCCGGGTCCAGTCGCCGTAAATTCTTTTGAATGTGGGAGTGCCGTACTTGGCAATTTCTTCCATCACGCCTTTTACATTGCTGTAAGGCACATTATCGGCATCTATCAGTACCGCCAGGCGTATGTCTTTTTGTGTTTCCATAAATTAATACACACAAGGTAATCCTTTTTCTTCCAAACCACCGGGGCCACCCCAGGCGAAATACGATCCATCCGGCAAATATGCAGTTCATCCGCTGTTTTTAACCATTTGGTTAAAAATTATTTGGAAAACAGGTAATCCGGTTTAGTTTTGCAGAATTAACCAAATGGTTAAACATGAAACGAAAAGACAAAAATACCGAACAGGTGATCCTGCAAACAGCCCGCAGGGTGTTCATCCAGAAAGGACTGGCAGGGGCACGCATGCAGGATATTGCCGACCAGGCTGGCTTCAACAAAGCCCTGGTACATTATTACTTCACTTCCAAGGATAAACTGTTCGACCTGGTGTTTGAGCAGGAATTCAGCAACCTTTTCTCGAACCTGGCCATGATCCTTTCGTCGGACCTGCCCCTGTTTGAGAAAATTGAAAAGATCGTGTCGCTGGATATAGAACACCTGAGCCAGTTTCCCGGTCTGCCCATTTTTGTATTGAACGAAATGAGCCGTAACCCGGAAGTGATCTTAAAGCGGCTGAAAAAAATACCCGTGGAAAAAGTGCTGGACGTTTTTCAAAAACAGATAAATGCCGAAGTAAAAAAAGGAACGATCAAAAAGATAACGGCAGATCAGCTGTTCATCAATATTCAATCGCTGTGCATCTTTCCGTTTATAGCCCGGCCCATGATCAAGGGGTTGATGCAACTGGATGATAAGACCTATATGGCCATGATCCGGAAACGGAAAACAGAGGTTGCCCGATTCATCATTACCGCCATTAAAGCATGATCTTTTTATTTCTGAATACGAATAAAAATATTTTATGAAGATTAAACAAGTATTGATCTATTGCCTGTTGCTTACCGGTAGCCGGCTGGTAGCCCAGGATAAACCGACCCTTACATTGGAGCAATGTTATGCGGCTGCATCCGCCAATTCTCCGCTGGCACAGCAAAAAGCACTGACCATTGTTGCCGGGAATATGGCGGAAAAAAACCAAAACCTTAAATGGCTGCCACAGGTTGACCTGAATGCACAGGCAACGTACCAGTCGGCTGTAACATCATTCCCGGCAAAACTGCCCGGTGTAACTGTTGACGAGCTGAGTAAAGACCAATACAAGGGAACGCTTGATATTGTGCAGCCGGTTTATGACGGCGGTATCATCAATACACAAAAAAAACTGCAGCATGCCACTACCAATGTTGAAAGCCAGCGGGTGGAAGTGGACCTGTACCAGCTTAAGTTGAAGGTGAATGGTTATTTCTTTACCGCCTTGCTGATGGAAGAGAATATACGGCTGATGAACCTGGCAAAGGAAGACCTGGATAATAATATTAAAAAAGTCAGTGCGCAGGCAGTAAACGGTATTGCCACCAACAGTTATGTAGATGTATTGAAAGCCGAACTGCTGAAAACATCACAAAAGATCATTGAGTTCAATGCAATCCGTAAAGCCGCCATGCAAATGCTGGAGATACTTACCGGCACAGCGATCGCCGAAAATACATCGTTTGTAAAACCAGCAGGTGGTGCTGCCAACGCAGGAGACGAAGCGGCAGATCGCCCTGAATTGAAATTATTCGACTTTCAGAAACAGCAGTTCCAGTTGCAGTCGAAACTCATCAGTGCAAGATCTAATCCAAAATTATCCTTTTTTGCCAACGGTGGATATGGCAAGCCCGGGCTGAATATGCTCAAGAATGAATTCCAATGGTTTTATCTCGGCGGGGTAAAACTGAGTATTCCCATTACCAGCCAATTCACAAAGCAGCGTGAGCAACGGGTAATTAAGATACAGGAACAGATCGTTGACAGGCAGAAAGAAAATTTCCTGAATAATAACAGGCAATTATTGGTTCAGCAAAAAAGTGAAGTAGAGAAATACCGGGAACTTGTTTCCATGGATACAGAGATTGTTTCGCTGCGCAAAAAGATCAGGGAGAAAGCTTCGGTGCGCCTGGCAAACGGCATCAGTACATCCAGCGATTACATCACCGAACTGAATGCAGAGAACCAGGCCATGTTAACGCAAAAACTGCATGAGATCCAGTTACTTCAATCGCAATACAATTACAAACTCATTCTTGGAAAATAAATTACGTTAAATCAAATCATATGAGATCAGTGTTAAAAAAAATATTGCCCCTTTTTGCCATTGCCGGTTTTGTTTCCTGCAACAATGGCAATGGTAAATACGATGCTTCGGGAACTTTTGAAGCCGAAGAAGTGATCGTATCTGCCGAAGCCACCGGCAAGATCCTGCAATTGAATATTGAGGAAGGCGCCAGCCTGGCAAAAGACTCGGTTGTTGGAAAGATTGACCCTATGGCCATTGAATTACAAAAGGAACAGGCTTCTTCTTCAGTAGAAGCCCTGCAGCAAAAGACAAATGATGCCACGCCGCAGGTTAATATCCTGGAGTCGCAACTGCAACTGCAGCAAAGGCAGATTGCTGTGGATGAAGAACAATTAAAAGTGCTGCAAAAGGAACAACAGCGTTTTCAGAAACTGGTTGCCGCCGATGCGGTGCCTGCCAAGCAACTGGATGATATCAGCGGGCAGGTGAACGTATTGAAAGAAAAGATCGAAGCGGGGAAAGCCCAACTGAATGTGTTGAACAGCCAGATCAATTCCCAACGGCAACTGGTGGCTATTCAAAACCGGGGCATCTTAAGCGAAAAAGATCCGATGCAAAAAAAACTGGCACAGATACAGGATCAACTTGATAAAACAACGATCAAAAACCCGGTGGCCGGTACGGTGCTTACCAAATATGCACAGCAAAATGAATTTACAGCAACCGGTAAAGCCTTGTATAAGATTGCCGACCTGTCTGTCATGAAACTGAGGGCTTACATCACCGGCGATCAACTGGCGCAGGTGAAACTGAATCAACCGGTAAAAGTGAAAGTGGATGACGGCAAAGGAAAATACCGGGAATTAGCAGGCCTGATCACCTGGATATCGGACAAGGCTGAATTCACCCCAAAAACTATTCAAACAAAAGAGGAAAGAGCCAACCTGGTTTATGCCATGAAGATAAATGTGAAGAACGATGGCTATTTAAAGATCGGTATGTACGGAGAAGTTGTTTTTTAAAACCAGTAAGATGAATGCAGTTGCAGTAAATAATATTGTAAAGACCTACGGTTCAAAAAAGGAAATTGTAAAAGCATTAGACGATATTTCTTTTACCGTGAAAAAAGGCGAACTGTTTGGCATCATTGGCCCGGATGGAGCAGGCAAAACCTCTTTATTCAGGATACTGACCACGTTATTACTGGCCGACAGTGGTTCGGCAAGCGTTGATGAACTGGATGTGCTGAAGGAGTACAAACAGATCCGAAACCGGGTGGGCTATATGCCGGGTAAGTTTTCGCTTTACCAGGATATGACCGTGGAAGAAAACCTGGAATTCTTTGCCAGCATTTTTAATACAAGCATTGAAGCAAACTACGGGCTGGTAAAAGATATCTATGTGCAGATAGAGCCATTTAAAAACCGTCGTGCCGGTAAATTATCAGGGGGCATGAAACAGAAACTGGCTCTTTGTTGTGCGCTTATTCATAAACCATCTGTTTTGTTCCTGGATGAACCAACCACGGGTGTTGACGCTGTTTCCAGAAAAGAATTCTGGGAGATGCTGACGGATCTGAAGAAACAGGGGATCAGCATTTTGGTCTCTACACCATATATGGATGAAGCTGCCATGTGCGACCGGGTGGCGCTGATGCAGTCGGGAAAAATAATGAGCATCGATACACCCGGTAATATCATTGGTCAGTTCAGCAAACCTCTTTGGGCAGTACGTTCCAAAGAAATGTACCGGCTGCTGAAAGACCTGAAAAATTATCCCAATACCGAAAGCTGTAACAGTTTTGGCGAATACCATCACCTGGTTTTAAAAAATGAAAGCAGGGATGAAAATGAGGTTTTGAAATACCTGCAGCAGCATCAGCATAAGAACATTGATATAAAGCCAGTGCAGCCGGATATTGAGGATTGTTTTATGCAATTGATGGATACTAATTAAATAGATCATGAAAGAGACCGTGATAAAAGTGGATAAGCTGACGAAGAAATTTGGTGACTTCATTGCCACCAACCAGATCTCTTTTGAAGTGGAGAAAGGAGAGATATTTGGTTTCCTGGGTGCCAATGGCGCCGGCAAAACCACGGCCATGCGGATGCTCTGCGGGTTACTGATGCCTTCTTCCGGATCGGCCTCTGTGGCTGGTTTTGATGTGTACAAACAAACAGAACATATCAAACAGAGCATTGGGTACATGAGCCAGAAATTCTCTTTGTACGAAGACCTGACCGTTAAAGAGAACATCCGGTTTTATGCAGGTATATACGGAATGAGCAGGCAGGTAATAAAAGAAAAAATGACTTCACTGCTTGAGCAATTACAGATGACGGCTGAAGAAAACAGTTTAGTGAAATCATTACCGCTGGGCTGGAAACAGAAACTGGCTTTTTCAGTAGCCATCCTGCACGAACCTAAAATTGTTTTTTTAGATGAACCAACGGGCGGTGTTGACCCGGTGACAAGGCGGGAGTTCTGGAATTTGATCTACGAGGCAGCAGAAAAGGGCATCACGGTTTTTGTTACCACCCATTACATGGATGAAGCGGAGTACTGCAACCGGGTTTCCATCATGGTGGATGGAAAGATAGAGGCATTGGATACGCCACGTAATTTAAAATCAGCATTCAATGCCGGATCTATGGATGAAGTATTCCTGCAATTGGCAAGGGGAGCAAAACGAAAAGCAGATTAAAAATGAAACAATTCAGCATTTTTGTTAAGAAGGAATTCCGTCACATTTTCCGTGACCGGAAATCGTTGCTCATCATCATCCTGATGCCCATCGTGCAGATCATATTGTTTGGCTTTGCACTTACCAATGAGATCAAGAACAGTAATATTGCGGTGCTGGATAATGCAAAGGATGAGTCAAGCAGCGCCATCATCCGGCGGCTGGATGCAAGCCGTTATTTTAATGTATTGCAGGTACTGAATACACAGGCCGATATTGAAGCCGCTTTCAGAACGGGTAAAATAAGACTGGCCGTTGTTTTTCAGCCGGGATTCAGGGAGTCTCTTTTGCATACCAATCATGCACAGGTACAACTGATCGCCGATGCATCGGATCCCAACACGGCTACCACAGTAACAAATTATGCCTCTAACATCATTAGCGATTACCAGAAAGAAATGAATGGGCAGTCGCCGGTGCCTTATGCGATCAGGCCGGAAATAAGGATGCTGTACAATCCGCAACTGAAAGGCGCCTATAATTTTGTGCCCGGAGTAATGGCCATGATACTGATACTGATCGCTGCCATGATGACCTCGGTGGCCATTGTAAGAGAAAAGGAGATCAATACCATGGAAGTATTGCTGGTATCGCCCTTGAAACCATTGTTGTTCATTTTGAGTAAGGCCATTCCTTATATTTTTCTTTCACTGGTCAATGTGGTCACCATTCTGATCGTGAGTGTAACCTTACTTGAAGTACCCATTAACGGCAGCCTGTTTTTGTTAATGGGAGAGTCCTTGCTGTTCATCATTACGGCTGTTTCGCTTGGATTAATGATCTCTACCCTTACCAAAACGCAACAGGAAGCACAGATGTTTTCCCTGATGGCATTGTTACTGCCAACCTTATTGCTTGGGGGTTTTATGTTTCCCATTGAAAGCATGCCGTTGCCCTTGCGCATCATTTCCAACATTGTACCATCGAAATGGTTCTTTCTTATAGTAAAGGATGTGATGATCAAGGGGCTTGGTTTTTCAGCCGTTTGGAAAGAATCACTGGTGCTGCTGGGTATGTCTTTATTCCTGCTGGCCATCAGTTTCAAAAAATTTAAAACCCGCCTGGCATGAAACGATTATTAGTGATACTGGAAAAAGAATTCCGCCAGGTATTCCGCAACCCGGCCATCCTGCGCATGGTGCTGGTGATGCCGGTGGTACAGTTGCTGGTGTTTCCTTTTGCGGCCAATTACGAAGTAAAGAATGTATTGCTTTCGGTGGTGGATCATGATCATTCATCGTACTCACAAAAATTCATCAGCAAAATAACCGGCTCGGGTTATTTTAAACTCACCGATTTTTCTCCATCGTATTACAAAGCGATGGAAGCGGTGGAATCGGATAAGGCAGACCTTATCATTGAAATTCCGGCCGGCTTTGAAAGAAACCTGGTAAAAGAAAATAAAGCTTCGATGCTGATTGCTGTAAATGCAGTGAATGGAACCAAGGCCAGCCTGGGGGGCGCTTATGCGGCCAATATCATCCGTGATTTTAATTCGGAGATACAGATGCAATGGATACGATCTCCAAAATTCAATGTACAACCAACCATTGAGATCACTTCTTCCAACTGGTATAACCCAACCATGAATTATAAATTTTTCATGGTGCCGGGTATACTGGTAACCCTGCTCACCATGATCGGAAGTTTTATGGCTGCCTTAAATATTGTTCACGAAAAAGAAGTGGGAACGATCGAGCAGATCAATGTTTCTCCCATCACCAAAGTGCAGTTCATCCTTGGCAAACTGATCCCTTTCTGGCTCATGGGCCTGGTAACACTCACGCTTGGTTTGCTGGTATCCTGGTTATTTTACAGCATCATTCCGCTTGGCAGTATTGCGCTGATCTATGTTTTCGGAATGGTATTCCTCTTCACCCTGCTGGGTGTTGGGTTACTGGTATCCACCTATGCCGAAACACAAACCCAGGCCACATTCGTAAGTTTTTTTGTAATGATGCTGTTTATGTTACTGGGTGGCTTATATACCCCCATCGAAAGTATGCCGGAGTGGGCAAAATGGATCACTAAGATAAATCCCGTAGCGTATTTTATTGAAGTGATGCGGATGGTAGTGCTGAAAGGCAGTGGTTTTGCAGATGTAAAAATTCAGTTCTTTTCGGTACTGGGACTGGGAATATTTTTCAACACCTGGGCGGTTATTAATTACCGGAAGCGGTCGTGACCTTTACCCATTAATATAAAGATCTTCTACTCTTTTACGTGCCCAGGGGGTTTTGCGTAAAAATTTTAAACTTGATTTGATGCTGGGGTTACTCTTGAAACAATTGATTGGGATGATCTTCCCCAGTTCTTCCCAGCCATACATCTCCACCAGATGGGTGACGATCATTTCGAGTGTTTTTCCGTGGAGGGGATCATTTGATAGTGCCTGGCTCATTAGTTTCGGTTGGTTCTGTTTCTTTTTTAGACATCATTATTCCCAGCATCATTATAACAGCGGATAAGAGAACCAGTTGTAGAATCAGTGATTTATTCACCAGTGGGATCTGCTGCAGCGGAACAATGGATAAAAAAAGCAATACATTTATCAATCCCCTTGGTATGATGAATAACATGGGGGAGAAGGCAATACCCGAAAGTTTGAATTGAATGGCACGAATGAGTAATGCGACAGCCATGATACCTGTAGCCCAAAGAAATGTTTGCATATTCAGTATTTCGGTTGTTTCTATCAGGTAGCCAAACAGTAAAAAGAACACGGTACGCACCAGGAAGGTGGCTTCTGTGATGAGATCTTTGAACTTATGTATTTCGGTATTCAATTCATCGGGTTTCAGTATTGCTACCCATTTAAACCGTTTCAGTTCATCCAGGTTTCCAAGAAATAAACCCAGGATAAGTATAAAAATAAGTGATGGCAGGTGATATAGTTTTGCAATGGCATAGATCAGCAGTACCAGTAAGATGATGGGTACGTACTTAATATGATGATCTATTTTTCCTAACAGAAATGCAAGCAGCACGGTGGCTATAAAAGAAACAACGATCATGATGAGCAGTTGCAGACCTGATTCAAGTATGCTGTGAGACTGACCCAGTTCGTTTAGTGCCACAAAATTAAAAAAGACCACGCCAAAAATATCCGACATGCTGCTTTCGTATGTGATGAATTCCCTGTTAAATGAATTTAAGTATTTCACACTGGGGATGGCAATAGAACTGCTGATAACACAAAGAGGAACTGCATTGGTCAAGGCATCCCGGAAAGAAATGCCCGGCTGAAATAACCGGAAGGCCAAGGTCAGCAGGAATGCCAATAAGATCATGGGAAGCAGGGCTGCTATCACAGATTTTTTGATCACCCGTATTTTGGAACGGTTCAGTTCAAGCTCCAGTGATCCTTCCAATACGATAAGTATCAACCCGACTGTTCCAAAAACCGGTAACAAAGTAGAAAGATCGGGAATGGAGATATGCAGTACTTCCGATAATTGCCGGACACCCCAGCCCAGCAGCAACAACAGGATCACAGAAGGTATTCGTGTTTTGGAAGAGGTGAGATCAAAAATATAAGCGATCAGTAAGAGGATACAAAGTGTGATAATGATGGTGGAGGTCATACTTAAAGATAAACAAAACCGCCCTGGTTTTATAACCAGAGCGGTTCAATAATGAAAAACTTAATGAAATTATAATCCCATCTTCTTCTTCAGGTTCGCATCGATCGCATCTAAAAATTCTTCGGTGTACAAATAATGTTCTCCATGATTTACTTTATTGCCGTGGATACAAACGGCCAGGTCCTTGGTCATCTTGCCGCTTTCAACGGTCTCGATACAAACCGCTTCCAGTGCATTGCAGAAATCGATCAGGGGCTGGTTACTGTCTAGTTTGCCACGGAAGGCAAGTCCTCTTGTCCATGCAAAGATGGATGCGATGGGGTTGGTGGATGTTGGTTTGCCCGCCTGGTGCTCCCGGTAGTGACGGGTTACGGTTCCATGAGCCGCTTCTGCTTCCATGGTTTTTCCATCGGGGGTAACCAAAACAGAGGTCATTAAGCCTAATGAACCAAAACCTTGTGCTACGGTATCGCTCTGCACATCGCCATCATAATTCTTACAGGCCCAAACAAAATTGCCGTTCCATTTTAAGGCGCTGGCAACCATATCGTCGATGAGGCGGTGTTCGTAAACAATTTTTGCTGCTTCAAATGAAGCTTTGAATTCATTTTGATATACTTCTTCAAAAATATCTTTAAATCGTCCGTCGTATTTTTTCAGGATGGTATTTTTTGTAGAAAGATAGAGTGGCCATTTTTTGCTCAGCGCCATATTAAAACAGCTTCTTGCAAAACCATAGATGCTTTCATCGGTATTGTACATGCACAGGGCAACCCCATCGCCTTTGTAATTATATACTTCAAAGGTCTGTGCTTCACCTCCGCCTTCAGGAGTAAAGGTCATGGTGAGTTTTCCTTTCCCTTTTATCACGGTATCGGTAGCCCGGTACTGATCGCCGAATGCATGACGGCCAACGATGATGGGAGCCGTCCAGTTGGTAACCAGCCTGGGTACATTCTGCATAACGATTGGCTCCCGGAAAACGGTTCCGTCGAGGATATTACGGATGGTGCCGTTCGGGCTCTTCCACATTTGTTTCAGGCTGAATTCTTTCACACGGGCTTCATCCGGTGTGATGGTGGCGCATTTGATACCCACACCGCAGGCCTTGATGGCATTGGCAGCATCAATGGTTACCTGGTCATCGGTCTTATCCCGGTATTCCATTCCCAGGTCGTAATACTGGATGGGAACATCCAGGTAGGGAAGAATTAATTTGTCTTTGATGAATTTCCAGATGATCCGGGTCATCTCGTCGCCGTCCAGTTCAACTACGGGGTTTGCTACTTTTATTTTACTCATATTCAACAGTTGATTTGATTTTCAGCAAATGTACATTATGGAACGGAAACTGGATACTGGATTCTTGATACTGGATGGGGCCCCATTAAGGCTGAAATTCATTATGCCCCCTCTCGACTGCCTGAATAAAATTATTTAGCTTTTTACCTAACTCTTCCAATTTGCTGTGAAGGGAGTTATATAATGATTGGTCTTTAAGGGATGATGTTTCAAATAATGTTTCAAGGTGGTCTATGGTTTCATTCAGTGACGCAACCGCAATGATAAGAAAACGGATAAAATCCTGTATCCCGAATCTTGTATCCTGTATCTGAACTCCATTTACAATCCCGTTGATTTCTTCAGCTGAAAATCAGCCACCACAGCTCCCATATCGGCAATGATCTCTTCGCCGAACTCGCTTGTTTTTAAAAGGGTGGCTCCGCTCATTAAGTTATAAAAATCGATGGTTACTCTTTTGCGCATGATAGCAGCCTGCAGAGCTGAAGTGATCAGTTCGGCTGCTTCTTTCCAGCCCATATAATCCAGCATCATGCAGCCGCTGAGAATTACCGAAGAAGGATTCATACTGTCGGTTCCGGCGAATTTTGGTGCGGTGCCGTGTGTTGCTTCAAAAACAGCATAGCCGGTCTTATAATTGATGTTGGCTCCCGGCGCAATGCCGATGCCGCCCACTTCAGCAGCCAGTGCATCCGAAATATAATCGCCATTTAAGTTAAGTGTTGCCACCACCGAAAAATCTTTCGGGGCGATCAGTATCTGCTGGAGGAAGTTATCAGCAATGATATCTTTCACCAGCAACTTCCCATCATGCAAAGCTTTGCGTTGCACTTCATTGGCATGTGCTTCACCGTGTTCTTTTTTCAATTGATCCCATTCATCCCAGGTAAAGGTTTTATCGCCGTATTCCTGGCGGGCCACTTCATATCCCCAGTTCTTAAAGCCACCTTCGGTGAATTTCATGATGTTGCCCTTGTGTACCAGGGTAACAGAAGGCAGGTCATTTTCCAGTGCATATATAATAGCAGCCCTCACCAGGCGCTTGCTGCCTTCTGCTGAAACGGGTTTTACTCCGTAACTGGAATCTCCGGGGAAACGCACGCTTGTTACTCCCATCTCTTCCAGTAAGAATTTTTCAAACTTCTTTGCTTCCGGTGAACCGGCCTTCCATTCAATGCCGGCATAGATGTCTTCGGTGTTCTCCCGGAAGATGGTCATATTCACCTGTTCGTGATGAACCACCGGTGAGGGAACTCCTTTGAACCATTTCACCGGGCGAACACAGGCATAAAGATCCAGGTCCTGCCGCATGGCCACGTTCAGCGAACGGATACCGCCGCCGATGGGTGTGGTGAGCGGCCCTTTGATAGAAATGATATAATCTTTGGC
>DAOQRQ010000006.1:0-26792 GCA_035355815.1 Ferruginibacter sp.
TGCATCCTGGGTTTGCTGACCGTGCAGTGATTCCTCATGCGTCATCACCGGGATGCCTAATCTTGTTTTCTCAACAAAATACCGCTGGATCTTATTATAAAGTTCTGCTGCCTGCCTGGGATGATAGCCCGAACTGTTTGGCCCGGCATTTTCATTGAGCCTGCCCAGTTCGCCCAGACCATTTTTTAATGCTTCTTTTGCTTTTGCTTCATCAAAATCACCGGCGGCATTTAATATCCTTGATTTCTGTATCCACAAACATTGTGTTTGCATTACTTTTTCATCCACCGTCATCAGGCTTAATAAATTCTTTGCCCTTTGTTCCGGCGAAAGATTTTTGTTTTTATATGCCGGCTGCTGTGCATGCGTGGCGCTGAAGCAAAACATGCCTGCCAGCAATAAACCGTATTTTACAATTTTCATAATAATAATTACTTAGCTACTCCCAATGGAGAGAAATAAATGAATACCGATACGATAATGGCCACAATGATCAACGACAATATAACATCGAGGCTGTTCCAGCTTGCACGACTGGCCACTTTGTCTTCAGCTACTGTGGTGGCAAAGGTCAATCCCTTTATCTGTTCTTCGGATGGCTTTGGCGTAAGCAGGCTTACCACTACCATTACCACAATAGAGAACAGGAACAGATAAATACAGAAATACAGGAAGTTGATGGTGGCGAAATCGTACAGGAAACCGCTGAGGTCGTTCTTAAACAATTCGAGGGTAAGTTTAATAAGGCCTAATACAAAACCAACCACCATGGCGGTATACGCTCCTTTTGCATTGAGGCGTTTAAAGAATACACCTAATAAGAATACAGCAGCAATGGGCGGCGCCAGGTACGACTGCACGCTTTGCAGGTATGTATATAATGTACTGGAAATACGGCCCATCATCGGTATCCATATCATACCCAGTATCACCACTACGCCTGTTGCAATACGGCCAACCCTTACCAGTTCTTTTTCTCCTGCTTCGGGTTTCATCTTCTGGTAAATATCCATGGTGAATAAGGTAGAGCATGCATTATATACCGAAGCCAGTGAGGCCATCAGCGCTGCAAGTAATCCTCCTGCCAGCAAGCCTCTCAATCCCATCGGCATGATCTGTTCTACCATAGCCGGGAAGGCTGCGTTATAATCGGTTTGTCCGTCGGCATTAAGCGGCAATGTTAATTGTCCTTTTGCATGCAACACATAAGCGATCAAACCAGGAATAAGAAATATAAAGAACGGAAGCAGTTTCAAGTAGGCGGCAAAAATGGTTCCCCTTCTTGCCTGTTGCTCATTCCTTCCGGCCAGGCATCGCTGCACAATATGCTGGTCGGTACACCAATACCAGATACCCACAATGGGCGACGCAAATAAAATACCCAGCCATGGAAATTCAGGATCGCTGAGCGGGCGGAACATATTCAGTTTCTCTTTCGGGAATTCGTTCATCAAGGCATTCCAGCCTCCTACTTTATCAAGACCTACAAATAAAAGAACTGCCGAACCTATCAATAAAACAAAAGCCTGTATTGCTTCTGTATACATTACGGCATGAAGGCCACCGAAAATAGTATACACGCCTGTTACCACTACCAGGATGATGGCACCCGTCCAGAACTCCACGCCCAATATCTGGTTAAATACAAGGGCGCCGGCAAAAATGGTTACCGATGCTTTGGCAATAACATAGCTCAGCAATTGAATGACCGATAGCAAACGCCTTGCTTTTGCATTAAATCTTTTTTCCAGGAACTCGGGCATGGTATACACCATGCTGCGCATGTAAAAAGGAACAAACACCCAACCCAGTATCAAAACGATCCAGGAGTGTAATTCATAATGCCCCAGCACCGTTCCGGACGAACCGGCCGATCCGGCAAGGCCCACGATGTGTTCGGACCCAACATTGGAAGCAAGTATGGAAGCGCCGATCACCCACCATCCCAGGTTACGGTTGGCCAGGAAATAATCCGTTGGTGAGTTCTTACTCTTGCGGATAGACCATATGGAAATACCTGCGATCACCAACATATACAGGATAAGAAATATCCAGTCAACTGTGCCGAGAAAATTCATGAGCGTTGCGTTTTGGTTTTATAATATTTTAAATAAGACCCAGGATCCCGTTCTGTGCCCCCATCCCCTAAAGGGGGAAAGGAGTTTTCGTTTTATGATCAGTAAATATCTTCAACCCTGAACCCTAAACTTCTAAACCCACTAAACTTAAATAAACCGGTTAACAATATTCTCCAGGTACTCCTGCCTGCCGCTGATGACCTTTGGCTCACCGTTTTCAATGGCATAATTCCTCAGGTCTTCCAGTGATAGTTTTCCTGCTTCATACTCTTTTCCTTTACCGCTGTCGAAAGAAGCATATCGTTCGGCTCTTATTTTTTTGTAGTCAGATCTTTGTAAAATATCATCGGCGACGATCAATGCACGGGCGAATGTATCCATGCCGCCGATATGTGCATGAAACAGGTCTTCTGCATCGGTAGAGTTGCGGCGGATCTTTGCATCGAAGTTGATACCACCGCCTTTAAAGCCGCCTGCTTCTAAAATAACCAGCATGGCTTCTGCCAGTTCGTTGATATTATTGGGGAACTGATCGGTATCCCACCCGTTCTGGTAATCGCCGCGGTTGGCATCCATGCTTCCGAGCAGGCCTGCATCGGCAGCCACCTGCAACTCGTGCTGGAATGTATGACCGGCAAGGGTTGCGTGATTCACTTCAATATTCAGGCTGAAATCATTCAACAGATCATATTGACGTAAGAACCCGATCACGGTTTCGCAATCGTAATCGTATTGATGCTTGGATGGTTCGCAGGGTTTTGGTTCGATGAAGAATTTTCCTTTGAAGCCGTTTCTTCTTGCATAATCTTTTGCGGTGTGAAGGAATCTTGCGAAGTGCTCCTTCTCTCTTTTCATATTTGTATTGAGCAGGCTCATGTATCCTTCCCTTCCGCCCCAGAAAACATAATTCTCTCCACCCAATGCAATCGTTGCATCCAGCGCTGCCTTTACCTGTGCCCCTCCATGAGCAAGTACATGAAAATCAGGATTGGTGGCGGCGCCATTCATGTACCGCCTGTTTGAAAAAAGATTGGCCGTACCCCATAATAATTTTACCCCGCTGGCATCCTGTTTTTCTTTAAGGTATGCGGTAATGGCCTGTAAACGTTTTTCATTGTCAGCTACGTCATTGGTATACTCCACTGCATCTACGTCGTGAAAACAATAAAAGGGCAAACCCAGCTTCGTTATAAATTCAAATGCCGCATCTGCTTTATCTTTTGCTTTTTCTACCGCATCACGTACTGAGCCTGTCGAAGTATTGTCCCAGGGAAAAATATGCGTGGGTTCTCCAAAGGGATCGGCGCCGCTGCCCACAAAAGAGTGCCAGTAAGCACAGGCAAAGCGCAAATGATCCTTCATCGGCTTGCCCGCCACTATCCTGTTTTCATCATACCAGCGGAATGCCAATGGGTTATCTGTTCCGGTTCCCTCGTATTTTATTTGTGGAATTCCTTTAAAAAATTCTTGCTGTCCTGCTACAATTTTCATCTTCATTTTTTTGGTTAAGCTATATTGATTAATTCGTTTTCATTTTGCAGATAGCTGAGTTTCTCTTTTAAAAATCCTTTCCATTGCTGGTAAAGTTCTTCATGGATATTATGACTTCCGGGTTCTACAGAACCAACCGGCTTCCGTTTACCGAAAGCCTCTTTAGTATCTTTAAAGATGCCGGCGCCAATACCGGCGCCAATGGCAGCACCGTAACTTCCATCTCCTTCATAAAATTCCACGGGCACCTGTGTACTGTTAACAAAGGCATTGGTGAACACATCGCTTAAAAAAAGATTGGTTCTGCCTGCCCGGATCACAGATGGCTGCATGCCGTTTTCCCGCATGATATCCAACCCGTAGCGGAATGCAAAGGCAACGCCTTCCTGTGCGGCTCTTACTAAGTGCGCTTCTGTATGAATATTAAAATCGAGGTTTTGAAAATGAGCACCCACCACTTTGTTATTTAACATGCGTTCTGCCCCATTGCCAAAAGGAAGCGCCATCAAACCATTTGCACCTGCTGCAACGACAGCGGCTGCATGGTTCAGTTCGGAATAAGAACGGCTGGCGCCAACCAGGTTCTTTATCCATCGGTTAAAAATGCCGGCGCTGTTGATGCAAAGCAAAATGCCGATCCTGTTCCTGTTGAACTGATGATTCACGTGTGCAAAGCTGTTGATCCTTGATTGCTGATCGTATTCCAGCTGATCGCTTACACCGTATATCACGCCGCTGGTTCCGGCCGTGGCAGCCACTTCGCCAGGCTGCAATACATTTAATGAAAGCGCATTGTTTGGCTGATCGCCCGCTTTATAAGAAACCGGTATGCCGGGTTTTAAAGACAACCTGGTTGCTGCCGTATCTTTTAATATTCCGTGTGAAGAGAATAAATTATTGATGGCCGGGAAAACCGATTCATCAAATCCGAAATAATCAATGATATCTTTTGAAATACTGTTGTTCCGGTAATCCCAGAATATCCCTTCTGATAGTGCAGATGTGGTGGTGGTGATGGAACCGGTCAGTTTCATGGCAATAAAATCGCCGGGCAGCATCGCCTTATCAATTTTTTCAAAGAGGGCGGGTTCATTTTCTTTAACCCATGCCAGTTTGGATGCCGTGAAATTTCCAGGGGAGTTCAACAGGTGATACAAACATTTTTCTGTTCCGATGTTTGCAAATGCTTCGTCGCCGATGGCTACGGCACGGCTGTCGCACCAGATGATGGAGTTGCGTAACACATGCTGATCTTTATCCACCAATACCAACCCGTGCATTTGATACGCAATGCCGATGGCTGCAATATCAAGCGTATCGTATAGTTTGGTTGCATGGCACTTGAGTATGGCCTGCTTCACGTGTTCCCACCAGAGGTCGGGACTTTGTTCGGCCCAGCCGGGTTGCAGTGAAATGATGTCTGCCTCTGTTTCGGGGTACTGAACGGAAGCCACGGCTTTTTGTGTTACTGCATCCAGTACAGTAACTTTTACCGAAGAAGTACCCAAGTCAATTCCTAACAGCAACATATCTTTTTTATAATTTCTAAATTTAATTTAAAAAGGCCGACGAAAGTCAAACTAAAATAAAGGAGGACGAAAGAATTCATCCTCCCTTTTAACGACTGCATATATGAGAAAACTAACTGCCAAAATGTTGATCTTATATTTTATGATCTGTTATTAATAATTTTTTATTCCGTTAAGCAACGCCCGCTATTTACTTGTCAATTGAATACTTGCTGCTTTCAATCCTGCTGATGATGCCGTAACTTTTATTTTACCCGGCTTGCCTTTATGGGTACGAACAATACCCAATGCAAGCCCGGAATACGCTTCTCTTTCCTTTGATGCAAATGAAACAAGGTTGGCCGGATCCCCGTTATCAGTTGCTACAATTTCACCGGGGCCTTCAATACTGAATACTATTTTATTCGCTGCGCCGGGTACTATTGATCCTTTTTCATCCGCAACTTTTATGGTTATAAAGGAAAGGTCTTCACCGTCGGCCATGATCACATTGCGGTCGGCATTCATTATTAACCGATCGGCATTACCGGTGGTTTTAACCGTTTGTTCTGCCCACATCTTCCCGTTCCTGTAGGCAATAACTTTTAATTCGCCGGGTTCGTATTTCACTTCATCCCAACGCAGCCTGTATTCAAATGCGGCTTTTTTCTTTTTTCCTAATGAACGCCCGTTTAAAAAAAGTTCAGCTTCATCGCCCGATGTAAAAACATGTACCGGTGTTATTTCACCAATACGGCCGGGCCAGTTCCAGTGCGGCAATACATGTACCATGGGCAGATTCGGGCGCCATCTTGACTGGTAGAGATAAAAGCGATCCTTTTTAAAACCAGCCAGGTCAATTATTCCGCAATAAGAACTTCGGGCAGAATAATATGGTGTTGGTTCGCCTAAATAATCCCAACCCGACCAAACGAATTCGCCTGCCACAAAAGGATGTTTATCCTGCGAAGCAAAAACCTTGTCGGCCGATGATCCAAACTGTGCCGTATACAATTCATAAGCGCTTACGTATTTATTTTTCGGATCGCCTCCCGTACTATCACTTACCGGGGCGCTTATTCCGTTAAACACCGGATATATATAGGTGCCTCTTGTGCTGAGTGCAGATGCTGTTTCGCTGCTTACGATCAGCTTATCGGGATATTGTTTATGAAATGCAGGATACAGCGGCGATGTTCTGATCCCTTTCAGGTGAGCATAAGCAGGTGCATCACGTATTCCTTCTCCCTGGTAATTCAATGATATGATGTCTGACTCTTTTGGAAAGGGCATACCCGGCTTTGCATAGTTCATTGATGCGGTGGAAGGCCTAGTATTATCTTCTTCCCAAACGATATCATGCAGCTTCTTTGCCAATACTGCTCCTGTATCTGCTGTGTATTGTTCTCCTACTTCGTTACCAAAACTCCAGGCTATTACGGAAGGGTGATTCCTGTCACGCCTGATAAAGGCCCTTGTATCCGCTTCGTACCAGTCGGGAAAGATAAGGTGAAAATCAAGCGGTGTTTTTTTTCTTTCCCAGCTGTCGAAAATCTCATCGATCACCAGGAACCCCATTCGATCGGTAAGATCCAGCAGTTCCGGTGCAGGCGGGTTGTGCGCCATACGGATGGCATTGCAACCGAGTTCCTGTAATATATCCAACTGCCTTTCTGCAGCTCTTGAATTAAAGGCGGCTCCCAGCGCTCCCAGGTCGTGATGTTGGTTCACTCCCTGGATACGCACAACACTTCCGTTAACCAGCAAGCCTTTTATGGGGTCGAATTTTAAAGAGCGGATCCCAAAGCGGGTTTCATATTCATCAACGACCTTTCCGTTTGCATATACCCTGGTTACTGCTGTATAGAGATTTGGTTTTTGCAACGGGCCCGGACCCCATAACAATGGGTTCTTTAATTGAACCGATCTTTCGATTTTGTTTTTCTTTCCGGCTGCTGCGGTTAATTCTGAAACAGGAAATGAGGCCGCTTTCATCCCGGTCTTTTCAAACTTATCGTTCAATGTATAAACATCTGTAAGAACCCGGATGTGTTGATCTGTTGTTGACCTGTTCTCTATCTCAACAGCCAGGTCAACCGTTGCTGAAGTGGCAGAAACATTTTTTGATACAGCAAATGTTCCCCATTGTGTCACGTGAACAGGGTTTAGTTTTGTAAGCCACACATTGCGGTAGATGCCGCCGCCGGGATACCATCTTGCTGAATTATTCGGATTGTCTAATCGTATGGCCAACTGGTTATCGGCCCCGGGCTTTATATACGGTGTAAGATCAAGGCGAAAAGAATTATATCCGTAGGGCCATCCGCCAACCAGGTTTCCATTAAGCCATACCATTGCATACGACATAGCACCGTCGATATCCAGGTAAATGAACTTGTCTTTGTCGGCATTGGTAATATCCAGTTTCCTGCGGTACCACGCTACTCCCTGGCTGGGTAAACGCCCCATACCACCACCTACTTCTGCACGGGTGCCTTCATAAAACGGGCCTTTGATCGCCCAGTCGTGTGGCAGGTTTACAGACTCCCAGTTGTTGTCGTTAAAATTATTTTGTACAAAAGAAAAACTATTGCCCGGGTTACCTGGTGGCCGCTGGTGCTGTTTTGCCGGGTCTTTGATAAAATCATTTGCAGAAGGTAAGATCCATCTTTTTAAGACCTTATCAGATACTTCTACCGATACCGCTTCAGTAGGTTTGGTATCTGCCACCACATTATCGTTTCGGTCTGTAACCATTGGACGTTCGTCATAAATTAACTTATCCGGATCGGCAGTATATCGTTTGAATTTCCAGCCTTCGTTGATACTGATGCGATCCCTGTACTGTGCTCTCGTTTTTTTTACCTGCTGAGAATGAACTGCTATCGGTAGACTCATCACCAGGGCGTATAAAAACATACTGCCGGAATTTTTTAGAAAATATGCAGTAAATGATTTTATAACCATAATCCTTTTAACTATCATTTTTCCAGTTAAAAAAACAGGAGAGATGAAAGGGCCTCTCCTGTTTTTTGTTTATTCAAAAAAGAAATAGTAACCGCTTTGTTGAAACAATGCTGCCAGGTCCTGGATTAATATCCGGGATTCTGTTCAAGCTTTGCCCCCCTGTTTCTTTCAATTTCAGACGTAGGTATAGGCCAGAGATTGTATTTGGTAAGTGCCTGCGGAACATAATATGGGTTACATTTTATTATCCGGTCGTACCATTTTCCCAAACGCATTAAAGTGAACATCCTCTTTTCTTCTACGCCCAGTTCCCTGATCCTTTCATCCAATATATAATCAATCGTTACGTTGCCTGGTAAAACCGGTGAAGCATTTGACCGGGCCCTCACTACATTAATATCAGCTGCTGCAGCACCAGTGTTTCCTGCGCCCAGGTAAGCTTCTGCTCTTAACAGGTAGGTTTCTGCCAGCCTGAATAAGTATTGGTCCTGGTATGTAAATCCGGCGCCACCTTTTAATGCATTGGGATAGGGTGCCGGAAGCGTATAAAGATTTGCGGGATGGCCGCCAGGTTCTGTAGCTTTTGTCTGGTAACAATAGAGCGCCCTGCTGGGTACACCAGAAACTAATGTAGCGCCACTTGTTCCCTTTGTTCCGGGAGGCAGGTTGTGATAGTCGATAAACGTATTGTATAGAGGACTCGCCGGGTTGGTAACCAGGAATCTCCTTACAAAATTATGATTTGCATTTCTGATATCATTTACCGGGTCAGATGAATAAACGCTGTCCTGGAAGTATTTGGAAGGAGCTAGGAAACCTACTCCTCTTCCGCCGCTGGAATAGTTACTAGCCGGCCATAAAACAGCCGTTACATTCGTTGTTCCATTAAGTGTGGTCAGATCACGAACGAGTGGCACATGCACCCTTTCAAGAGAAAAACCATCCCCACTAGCAAAGCCGGTGGTAGAAATGGCGGCTCCACCAGGTACATCGGTCTCTATCTGAATCACCCAAATAGACTCGGTGTTACCAGAGCCACTTTTCCTGTTCTGATTTCCTTTGCGGAATAAGTCCCAGTAAACATCCCCGGGTACTTCTGTTTTGCGTGAACCAAAGCGGGCGGTCATAAGTGCCATGCCCGGACTGGTGATCGCTGCTGTTGCAGCTGTAACGGCATTAGCAAACTGTCCGTCGGCAATATACACTTCCGCTAGAAGATGGTTGGCAGCAACATTGGTAACCTCACCGTCTTTCACAGAAGAAGCGGTAATGCCCGGTAAATTAGCCGCTGCATAAACCAGGTCGGCAATACACTGAACATACACTTCGTGGCGGGTTGCTCTTACATAGTCAACCTTGGGCGCTGTAACTTCTTTCAGTTCAAGCGGAACACCGCCCCATAAATAAGCAAGGCGGCTGTATACATAGGCCCTGAAGAAACGGGCACGGGCTTCAAACAATGTTCTTTCGCTGTTAGTAAGTTGCGAGGCAGGAATACGACCGATGATCGTATTTGCTTCGGCAATTATTTTATAAAGTGCCGTCCACTGCCTGGACATGATGCTTGAATTTGGGTTTATTTCACCCACGAGGTTTGGAGAAGCATTTGACACGTTATAGGCAATATCTGTTCTGTACGTATAGTCAAAAACATCGTTGTCATTGAATGTATACAGGTCAGACCGCAACAGCCTGTACATATTATTAACAGAAGCACTAAAATCGGCGCTGTTTTGAAATGCATTCTCAGCGCTCAAGGAGTCAAGCGGTTTTTCATCCAGGAAGGATTTCTTGCAGGAGAACGCTCCTGTAAGAAGAACCAGCATTGTCAGCAGAAATTTTATTTTTTTCATAAAAAGGTTTTTAACAAGTAATGATTAATAAGTTATGTGAAGGCCCACGGTGAATGATTTAAGCACGGGTCTTCCGTCCAGTACATAACCCTGGCCTGTTTCAGGATCCCATCCATCCCAACTGGACCAGGTGGCAACATTTTTTCCGCTCACATAAATATTAACTGCCTGTGCCTTGATCTTCTGAAGCATTTTAGGACCCAGGTTATACGAAAGCGAAACATCCTGCAACCTTACAAAGCTCCTCTTTGCATACATCGCTGGCTCTACCTGGGAATGGGTACCGGAAACAATCCTTGGGAATTTTCCGTTTGGATTTCTTGGCGACCAGAAATCAACTCCTTTAAGGTCGTTATTACGAACGGCATTATCATCACGGAAATAAAGACGCATTTCATTTCCAAGGTATCCGTCTTTACCGCTTTGTACAGAGTTAAGGAAAAAGCTTAGGGTAACGTTTTTATACGACACTTCGTTATAAAGGCTCATACGGTAAGCAGGCTCTTGCCGGCCTATAAACACCCTGTCGGCGGCAGTTATGGTATTGCTGCCATCCTGGTCAATCACCCGTAAGCTACCTACCTGGAAGCCTGGCAACCTGGTATCGGTAAGTTGATAAATAGGGCCAGCCTGATAATCGAAAATAGTTTGTATGGATTTACCGATGAACAAACCACTGGATACGAGGTCATCCTCTATACCATCGCCATTCAGATCCTGACCGGTAAGGGTTTTGATCTTGTTTTTGTTTGTTGAAAAATTAAAACTGGCAGTCCATTTAAGGTCTTTTTTGTCCATGATCTTATAAGAGATCGCTGCTTCAAATCCGGTGTTGTTGATCTTTCCGAGATTGGTAAAGATCTCGTCAAAGCCGGTAATAGTTGGGATCTTTACAGGAAATATCAGGTCGGTGGTATTGTTATTGTAATAATCCAATGAGCCACCCAAACGGTTATTCAACAACGTAAAATCCACACCAAGGTTCAGGCCTGTTGTTTTTTCCCATTCAAGATCAGGATTGCCGATCGTGGCTACATTCTGACCATAAGAGGTAGCGCCGCCGTCTCCAAAAACATAAGAAGCATTCGTGGTTACACTGGAAAGTGATGAATACCGTTGTGTTTGGTTTCCGGCCACACCATAACCAACCCGTAACTTAAGAAAGTTAACTATGTTCACACGCTGCATGAATTTTTCACTGGAGATCACCCAGCCCAGTGCAGCAGTAGGGAAGGTGGCGTATTTCTTATTTTTCGCAAAGGCCGAGTATCCATCCCTGCGAACAGTAACGGTTAACAGGTATTTGTCATTGTACTTATAATTAAGTCTGCCCATCTGGTAATTCAGGGCTTCGGTCCATGCATTGGTGGTTAAGTTTTTGGTGGTAGCGCTTGAAAGGTCGTTATAACCAAGATTAAGCCTGGTGAACCCGATGCCTTCAGCAAATGTTCTGCTGAATTTTCTTTCAATAGCTCCGTACAAAGCAGTGAGGGTAAAGTCATGCTTGCGGAATCTTTTGGTATAGGTCAGGATATTATCAAATGTATAATCATAATAGTGCTGGTCTTCTTTGTACGCACGGCCAGTTAATCCCCCGTCAAACCCGCTTGCATAATAGTGCTGGCTGTTGCGGAGGTTGTTTCCGAAATTCATACGATAAGTCAACCCCTTAACATACGGGATCTCCATTTCAGAATAAATATTGGCAAAATAATATTGGGTTCTGTCGTAATCATTAACATAATACGTGTTAAACGGATTGGGCACTACCGTGTTGGTTGGGAAAGGTATTACTTTACCCGAAGTATCGTATGGTACCAGAAGAGGAGACGCAATGGTTAAATTTCCCAGGGAAGGTTCTGCACCATCCTGGTTAACAAAAGAACCGGAAGACAATACCCCTACCTTCCACCATTTCAATGGCTTCATTTCTAAATTAACACGGATCGATTTTCTTTTAAACTTATCATTAATTATATATCCTTTCTGATCTACCAAGCCACCAGATACAAAATAAGTGAACCGGTCGCCGCCGCCAGAGAAGCTAAGGTTATTCTCAAAAATTCCGCCGGTCTTTGTTCCTTCACCCCACCAGTCGTAATTATTCGGCAACACACTTGTCCTGGATGGATTAGACATGGTTGGATCAACCACCGCTGCAACGTTGAATGCAGGATTGGGTGTCAGGTAATCCGGTCCCAGGAAAGCCTGGTTATAAAATGCATCTTTAAACTGTTCCAGGTATTCTTCGCGGTTTAACGGCCGAATATTTTTATTGGTAGGCCTTGAAGATGTGTAGGCGCTTGAAAAAGTGATCCGTGGTTTTTGATTGTACTTACCTTTTTTGGAAGTAATGAACATAACCCCGTTTGCCGCCTGTGCACCATATACTGCTGTTGAGCTTGCATCTTTTAATATATCAATGGATGCGATATCATCGGGATTTATTGAAGACAGGGATTGAGCATACTGAACACCATCCACAATGATCAAAACATTTTGGCTGCCACCCAGCGTTACCCGGCCCCGGATAGATATAGGCGGAGTACCTCCTGCAATGGTTGACAACCCTACGTTAAGCCCAGGTATGGTTCCCTGCAGGAACTGGGCAATATTGGTATTGGGTGCATTACCCATTGATTCCAGATTAACCCTTGCAACCGAGCCGGTCACATCAATTTTTTTCTGGCTGCCATAACCTACTACGATGACTTCGCCCAGGTCGCCTACAGCAGAAACCAAGACCACGCTTATTGATTCCCTGCCATTGACCTTTATTTCCTGGGGAACAAATCCAACTGAAGTAACAACCAGGGTTGCATTTGATGAAACAGAGATTTCAAAATCTCCGTTTGCTGATGAACTTACCCCTTTTGTGGAGCCCTTTGTAACTACCGATGCTTTTGCTACAGGATTTCCTGAAGCATCCACTATATGCCCTTTAACCGTGATGTTGTTTTGAGCAAATACAGGGTGCTGTAATAGCGCCAGGGCAATGCAGCAAATGATTGAAAGGCATTTGACTGGCAGTTTTTTTAAAAAAATTGTTTTGGTAAACCTCTTCATAAGTTTTTGTTTAAATTATTTAAAAGACGTTTTTAAGTTTTCCCGTAATGGGAATAAAAAGCAATTGTTTTTGTTTTCGGAAGGGATCATATGAAAAACTGAGTGTTTTCGGGAGAAGAAAAAGCCTCTCTGCTGTAACAAAGCCGCATGAACAAAGGATAAAAAGGGGAAATTTTTAAGCATTCAAGTCAATCGTTGGTTTGGTAGTAGCAAGAGAAAATCGCCGCTTGGCTATGCTAATATAGAGAAGTTTTTGAAAAATGCAACCGATTACATTATTTTTTTTATAAAAAATTTTTTTTAGCTTTACCAGTATATATGTAACCGATTGTATGCTTAAGGAAAAAGAGACTACTATTTACGATATAGCCAAACAGCTAAACATCTCCATCGCAACAGTGAGCCGGGCACTCCAGGACAGCCCGGTAGTAAGCAAAAAAACGAGGAAAAAGATAATGGACCTGGCCAGGGAATTGGGCTACCGCCACAACAACTTTGCCAGCAGCCTCCGCAAACAAAAGACCAATACCATCGGGGTAATCATACATGAGTTGAACAGTAACTTTATTACCTCAGTATTATCCGGCATTGAGCGGGTAACTGCCGAAAACGGGTACGACCTGATTATTGCTCACTCATCTGAAAGCTTTGAAAAAGAAGAAGCGAACGCCCTTAACCTGTATCATAAAAGAGTAGACGGTCTATTGGCTTCCCTTGCTTTTGATACCGAAGGCCTGGAACATTATAAACGTTTTGAAGAAAAAGGCATACCGGTCATCTTTTTCGATCGTGTGGAAGAGAATATAGAAAACACAAAAGTTATCATTGACAACTATAAATGCGGTTACCAGGCTACCCAACACCTGATAGAACAAGGCTGCAAACGCATTGTGATGCTTACTGCAAGCCTTAAAAGAAACGTATACGCCCAGCGTTACCAAGGTTATAAAGATGCCCTGTTCGATAATAATATATCGCTTGACGAAAACCTGGTGCTTGTAAAAGACCTTAGTGAACAGCGCAGTGTGGAAGCAGCTTACGAGATACTCAACATGAAACCGTTGCCCGATGGTGCATTTATCACCAATGATTTTTCTGCCGCCGTATGTATGCAAACCCTCAAGGAGCATGGGGTGAAGATCCCACAGGATATTGCCGTGGTTGGATTTAACAACGATGCCATCTGCAAATTAATAGAGCCACAACTGACCACCATTCAATATCCCGGAAACGACATGGGTGAAATAGCTGCCCGTAACCTCATCAACCACTTAAAAGGTATTTCAAACATCAAACATACCAATACGATCGTTGTGAGGTCTGAATTGATTATCAGAAAATCATCTTTAAGAAAACAATAAACGGGTTTTAGCTTGGCTAGAGTAAAAATAGGGCTCACTGCATTCTGCATTTTTTTCACTTCGTCCTATCTGTTTGCAGAAGACGGATACCGCCTTTGGCTCAGGTATGATAAAATTAAAGATCCGGCCCTGCTTGCTCAATATAAAAAGAACATTCAAACAATTACTGTTGAAGGATCTTCTCCCACGTTCGATATTATTCGTAAAGAAATAAACAATGGTTTATCGGGCTTGCTTGGCAATGAGATAAAACCAAATATCCCTAAGGGTTTAAGCAGTTCTTTATGGATCGGAACGATTGCCCACCTGCCAGGCATTGATAATATCAGCCAGCTATCCGGTCAATTGGGTAAAGAAGGATACAGAATATTTACAAAAACTTCCGCCGGAAAAAAAACGATCATCATTACCGCCAATACAGACATGGGTCTTTTATATGGCACATTCCATTTCCTACGGTTGCTGCAAACCAATCAATCCATTGAGAATTTAAGCATCACTTCTGTTCCAAAATTAAAACTCCGGATGCTTAACCATTGGGACAACCTGAACAGGTATGTTGAAAGAGGATATGCCGGCATGTCGATCTGGAACTGGCATACACTCCCTGGTTATACCGATCCCCGTTATATTGATTATGCAAGGGCCAATGCTTCCATTGGCATTAATGCCGTTTCATTGACCAATGTAAATGCCAACGCAACCATACTCACCAAAACTTATCTTGAAAAAGTGAAAGCGCTGGCAGATTTATTTCGGCCGTATGGTATAAAAGTTTTTCTCACCGCAAGGTTCAGCGCACCGATTGAAATTGGAAAATTAACAACAGCCGACCCGGTGAACGATTCCGTACAAAACTGGTGGAACGATAAAGCAAAAGAAATTTATTCATTGATCCCGGACTTCGGGGGCTTCCTGGTAAAAGCAAATAGCGAAGGACAGCCTGGCCCGCAGGATTATAAACGAACACACGCCGATGGCGCCAACATGCTTGCCAATGCAGTAGCGCCGCACAACGGAATTATAATATGGCGGGCCTTTGTTTATGCTGCCGAAAACCCGGTTGACCGGCATAAGCAGGCTTACAATGATTTTGTTCCGCTGGATGGAAAATTCAAAAGCAACGTGATGGTGCAGGTAAAGAATGGCGCCATTGATTTTATGCCCCGGGAGCCTTTTCATCCTTTGTTTGGCGCCATGCCAAAAACACCCTTGATGATGGAGGTACAGGTAACGCAGGAATATCTTGGCCAGGCAACCAATTGGGTTTACCTGGCCCCGCTATACAAAGAAGTATTGAACAGCGATACTTATTGCAAGGGCAAAGGAAGTTCGGTTGCCGAAGTGACCGACGGAAGCATCGATAACCATTCATTAAATGGTATGACCGGTGTTGCCAATATTGGAAACGACATTAACTGGTGCGGTCACCCTATGGCACAGGCAAACTGGTATTGCCTGGGAAGGCTGGAATGGGATTATGATCTAACAAGCGAACAGATCGCAGATGAATGGCTTCGGATGAGTTTTACCAACGATGCCTCATTCCTTCAATCCATAAAAACAGTAATGCTGCAAAGCAGGGAAATAATGGTGGATTATATGAACCCCCTTGGCCTGCACCATATCATGGGTACCGGTCATCATTATGGGCCGGCTCCCTGGATAAACGATTTAAAAAGGCCCGAATGGAACCCGGTATACTATCATAAAGCCGACAGCATGGGCATCGGCTTCAACAGAACTTCCACCGGCAGCAATGCCCTTGCACAGTATTTTCCCGAAGCCAGGAAGCAATGGGAAGATATAAACACGTGCGATGAAAAATATTTACTGTGGTTTCAACACGTTTCCTGGAACCATAAAATGAAAAGCGGAAGAACATTGTGGAATGAGTTGTGTGAGAAATATTACAGCGGGGCCCGCCAGGTCACCTGGATGCGTAATGAATGGCTGAAACAAAAGAATAAAATTGACGAACAACGATTCAACCAGGTAAGGATGTTGCTGGATATACAGATTGATGAAGCGAAATGGTGGCGCAATGCATGCCTGCTCTATTTCCAGACATTCAGTAAGATGCCGATACCCGCTGGCTATGAACAGCCCGACAAAACACTGGAATATTATAAAAGTCTGCGCTTTCCGTTTGCGCCGGGCAATTAAAACCCCTGTCCCCTAAAGAGGAACTTAGGTTAATGACGCATTACAGGTTTGTAACAAAAATGAAAGAAAATAAAAATTATGGAATCTATTAACACCCCTTTAGGGGATGGGGGCAAAGTAGCCATTGTTACCGGGGGAGGATCCGGGCTGGGATTTGCCATTTCAAAAGCATTTACACAAAACAATATAACCACCATAATCGTGGGCAGGGATGAGGAAAAATTAAGAACAGCCAAAGAACAACTGGGAGAGAATTGTTTTTATAAAACCTGCGACCTTAGTAATCTTCCAACTGTTCCGGCTTTGATCGAAAATATAATATCGGAGTTTGGACGGATTGACATCCTGGTGAACAATGCCGGCATCAACATGAAAAAAATATTCACTGAGGTAACAGATGAAGATTTTCAGAAAGTGATCACTACCAACATCTGCGCTGTTTTCAGCATCAGCCGTGAAGTAGTGAAGAATATGCTCCCGAGAAATTCAGGCTGCATCATCAACATCAGTTCTATGGCTGCACAGTATGGTTTACCAAAAGTAATTGCATACAGCGCCAGCAAAACAGCCATTGATGGAATGACGAGAGCGATGGCAACTGAGTTATCACCAAACGGTATAAGAGTAAATGCCATTGCGCCGGGATTTATTTATTCCGACATGACGGCAAAGGCATTGGACAGTGACCCGGAAAGAAAAGCAAAAGTTTTCAGTCGTACCCCAATGGGCCACATGGGGCAACCCGAAGATATTGGCGCTGCTGCTTTATACCTGGCAAGTGACGGGGCTAAATATGTTACCGGTGTGGTGTTGCCCGTAGATGGTGGCAATTCGATCGGGTTTTAGTGAATCCAGCTAAGAGATCAATAGAGAGGCGATTAGTCTTTCCCCTTTTCTTCTTCTCTCCTTTATGCTCTTAGCTTATTATTTAAACAGCACAGGTCATTTGTTTGCTTATGAATAAAAAACGGTCATATCTTTTTGGTCTGCTCCTGTTCTTTACCGGCAATGTTCTTGCCCAGCAAATAATTTCTGACAAACAATCAGCCAGCTCTTTTTCTATTGACAACGCTGTTATTTATGTTGATGCCAATGACTTTCCGCTGGTAAAAAAATCGGCCGAACTGTTCCGGCAAGACATTGAAATGGTTACCGGCAAAAAGCTTACCATCGTAAACAACATACCCGGTCTTTCTAAAAAAGTGATCGTGATCGGCAGTACAGAAAGGTCTTCTGTAATTACCGCATGGATCAAACTCAGGAAAATAAATCTGCCACAAAATAAATGGGAATCCTATTCCATACAAACGGTAAAAGATCCAACCAAGAATATACAATCGGCCCTGGTAATTTGCGGCAACGACAGGCGGGGCGTGGCCTATGGGGTTTTTGAATTATCAAAACAATTGGGCGTATCGCCCTGGTACTGGTGGGCAGATGTGCCGGTTAAAAAAAAGCAATCCATTTATTTTAAAACAGGGGTTGTTATAAACGATGCCCCTAAAGTAAAATACAGGGGAATCTTCATCAACGATGAAGCGCCTGCATTAAGCAACTGGAGCAAAGAAAAATTCGGAGGTTTTAACCATCAATTTTATGAAAAGGTTTTTGAGCTGATGCTTCGCCTTAAAGCAAATTTCCTGTGGCCGGCCATGTGGGGCAATGCATTCTATTACGACGATTCACTGAACATCCGATCGGCAGATGAATACGGTATTGTGATCGGCACCTCACATCACGAGCCCCTGATGAGGGCGCATGAAGAATGGAAGTATTCCGGCAATGGAAAAAAATGGAATTACGACAGCACCGAAGCCGGGCTAAAAGAATTCTGGCGGGCTGGTATGCAGCGGGCATGGAACGAAAAAATAGTAAGTGTGGGCATGCGGGGCGATGGCGATGAGCCCATGAGCAGGGAAACGGCAACAGCCTTATTGGAAAGAATTGTAAAAGACCAGCGCCAGATCATTGAAGACGTTACCGGCAAGCCGGCATCAGAAACACCGCAACTGTGGGCATTGTATAAAGAAGTGCAGGACTATTACGATAAAGGCATGAGGGTACCGGATGACGTAACCTTATTATTGTGCGACGACAACTGGGGCAATATCCGAAAGCTGCCTAAGCTGAATGAGAAACCAAGAAAAGGCGGCTACGGAATTTATTATCACTTCGATTATGTAGGCGGGCCGAGGAATTATAAATGGCTTAATACAAATCCCATCCCCAGGGTTTGGGAACAAATGCACCTGGCATGGGAATACAATGCCAGGCAGATATGGATCGTGAACGTAGGAGATATCAAGCCAATGGAATTCCCCATTTCTTTCTTTTTGGATTATGCATGGAACCCGGAAAAGATTAATGCCGGGGACCTTCAAAAATACACGGAGCAATGGTGCACTGAACAGTTTGGCAATGAACATGCAAAAGAGATCGCAGCCATTCTTTCTGAATACAGCAAATTCAATGGAAGAAGAAAACCGGAACTGCTGGATGCAAATACATACAGCCTGGAAAATTATTACGAGGCCGAAACCGTGGTAAGGATCTATAACGACCTGTTCGCAAGAGCGGAAAAAATAAATAACTTCCTTCCGGCGCAATACCGTGATGCTTATTTTCAATTGGTCTTACACCCGGTTAAAGCCTGTGCTAACCTGAATGAATTATATTTTAATGTGGCCCTTAACAGGGACAGGTATAAAAAAGGGTATGCCATTGCCAATGAACATGCCAACAGGGTGAAATCGCTGTACAATTATGATTCACTCATTACGCAGCAATATCATCAGCTGGGCAATGGTAAGTGGAACCATATGATGAGCCAGACACATATTGGATATACCTATTGGCAACAGCCATTGAAGCAGAAAATGCCCGATGTTCGATATATTCCTAAAGACTCTGTTGTTCCGCAGCCCGGGGTATTCATTGCTGACGAGAGAACAGCAGTTGTTCCTGCTGGTAAAAAGGGAAATATTTTTGCAGAGAAAGAACAATACGTTTCTATAGATGCGTCGCATTTTACAAAAGCCGTTAATGCAAATGGCATCAGCTGGAACGTACTGCCCGATCATGGAAGAACCGGCTCGGCCATTACTCCCTTCCCGGTAACGGCAGCCGAACAAAAGCCCGGCGGCAATGCACCGCATGTTGAATATGAATTTTATACTTACAGCAAAGACAGTTTGAAATTACTTGCTTATTTCTCCCCCACCCTTAATTTTCATAATACAGAACAGGGTTTGCAATATGCTGTATCCATCGACAACGAAACGCCGCAGATCATCAGCATCAACAAAGAAGACAAAACAACCGGCAGCGGCATCTGGAATAAATGGGTGAGTGAGAACATCATTATTAAAACAACTGCACATAAAATATCCCAACCCGGAAAACACATTTTAAAGTACTGGATGGTAAACCCCGGAGTGGTTTTACAAAAACTGGTAATTGATTTCGGAGGCGTAAAACCGAGTTATCTCGGGCCGCCGGAAACGATAACCAGGTAATAGAAACACGGATGACACGGATACGGCAGATTTCCACTGATTGGTAATCTGCGTTGATCCGCTTCATCAGCGTTATCCGTGTTTCTATCCCGAATGCAAAATCATGTTCTTAAAATAATAAAATGAAACAACTACTTTTCTCAGCCGCCTGCCTGTTGGTATTGATCACCCATGCACAGGACTACAGGTCATTCCCCATGTGGAATACCAAACTTTCCACCGAACAACGGGTGAATGACCTGATCAGTCGCCTTACGCTGGAAGAAAAAGTAGCACAGATGCTGAATGCAGCGCCGGCCATTCCACGCCTAGGCATTCCTGCATACGAATGGTGGAATGAAGTGCTGCATGGTGTGGCAAGAACGCCATTCAAAGTAACGTCTTACCCCCAGGCCATAGGAATGGCAGCAACATGGGATACCAATTCACTGCACCGAATGGCGGATTATTCTGCAACCGAAGGCAGGGCCATTCAAAATAAAGCCATTGAAACAAACAGAACAGGCGATCGCTATCTCGGGCTCACCTACTGGACACCCAATATCAATATCTTTCGTGATCCCCGCTGGGGACGTGGACAGGAAACATATGGCGAAGATCCTTTCCTGACCTCTATGTTAGCCAGGGCTTTTGTGCATGGCCTGCAGGGCGACGATCCGAAGTATCTAAAAGCCGCCGCCTGCGCCAAACATTTTGCGGTACACAGCGGCCCCGAACCAACCAGGCATTCGGATAATTTCAATCCGTCCCCGTATGACCTTTGGGATACTTACCTGCCCGCCTTTAAAGAATTAGTGGTGAATGCAAAAGTGGCCGGCGTGATGTGCGCCTACAACGCCATCAATACCCAGCCTTGCTGTGCCAACGACCTGTTGATGAATGATATCCTCCGCAATCAATGGAAATTCACCGGCTATGTAACGAGCGATTGCTGGGCCGTAGATGATTTCTTCCGCTATCACAAAACACATAAGGATGCAACCGCTTCTGCAGTGGATGCCGTTATGCATGGTACGGATGTGGAATGTGGCAACACGGTTTACAGAACATTGCTGGATGCGGTAAAAACAGGTATGATAAAAGAAGGGCAGCTTGACATTTCGCTGAAGAGATTATTCACCATCCGCTATCGCCTCGGTATGTTCGATGCTGATGCCATGGTGAAATACGCACGAACGCCTTTTTCCAAACTGGAGGCGCCGGAGCACAAAGCTCACGCACTGAAGATGGCGCAGCAATCTGTTGTGTTATTGCGTAACGAAAGCAATACACTTCCCTTATCAAAAACAATAAAAAAGATCGTTGTGCTGGGCCCCAACGCCGATAACAAGATCGCCATACTGGGTAACTACAACGGAACGCCTTCAAAAGTGGTAAGTGTACTGGAGGGTATCAAAGAAAAACTCGGGTCAAACACGGAAGTAGTTTATGAAAAGGCCATCAACTTCACCAACGATACCCTGCTGGTGCATAAAGACATCACTTCTCTTTACCAGTATAATGGCAAACCCGGGGTGATGGCAGAATATTTCGATAACGAAAAACTGGAAGGTACTCCTGTGTTCTCCACCATTGAAAAAGAGATCAATCATCACTGGCCCGAAGGCGAAACACCCTATCCCGGTTTGAAATCAACCCACTATGCAGCACGCTACACTACTTTTATAACAGCCCCCAAAGATGAGGTATTGAGTTTTGAATCTGAAGCAAACGATGGCTACCGGGTTTTGATCAACGACAGTGTGATGGTGGATGTTTGGGAAAGAAACCGCTGGGGAAGCAAGATATTCAACTTCGCTGTTAAAAAAGGCGGCTCCTATAAAATTGAAATGCGCTTTCGTCAATCGGAGGGTGATGCTACCGTAAAACTATTTGCGGGCAATTATGTAAAAACAGATTTTGCTGCACTGGCTGCCCGGTTCAAAGATGCAGATGCCCTTGTTTTTGTTGGCGGCATCTCTCCGCAACTGGAAGGCGAGGAAATGCCGGTAGCCGTACCGGGTTTCAAAGGTGGCGACCGCACAAGTATTTTATTACCTGCTGTGCAGACTGAATTGATGAAGGCATTGAAGTCAACGGGCAAACCCGTTGTATTTGTAATGATGACGGGCAGCGCCCTTGCCAGCCCCTGGGAAGCAGAGAATATTCCGGCCATTGTTAATGCCTGGTATGGCGGACAAAGCGCCGGTACTGCTGTGGCCGATGTGTTGTTTGGCGACTATAATCCTGCCGGACGTTTACCGGTTACTTTTTATAAAAGCGACAGCGATATCCCTGCTTTTAATAATTACGATATGACCGAAAGGACTTATCGCTACTTTACCGGCGAAGCCCTGTATCCTTTTGGTTATGGATTAAGTTATTCAACGTTTAAATACGATATGCTCACGGCCCATTCTTCCACTAGCGCCGGAAAGAGTATTACAGTTAAAGCAAGAGTAACTAATAACAGCAAAAGAGACGGAGAAGAAGTGATTCAGTTGTATGTATCGCACCTGAATGTTTTTTCAAAGGCGCCCATTAAAGCCCTGAAAGGCTTCCAGCGCATTTCATTAAAAGCAGGACAAAGCAAAACGATCTCGTTTACGCTAAGCCCCGAACAATTATCGCTGGTAAATGAAGAAGGTAAGTTGTACCAGCCAAAAGGTTCAGTAATGATAAGTGTGGGCGGAGGGCAACCGGGAGTAAAAAATAAAACAACTTCCAATGTACTGAGTAAATCAGTAACCGTGAAGTAATAAAAAATATAAAACCAAAACGCCCGACACAATATATCATGAGCAGAAAAAAAATCTTGCTGCTGTTGAGTTTATGGCTTGCCTCTTCTCCGATATCGGCACAGGTAAAACTTCCCCGGCTGATAAGAGACAGCATGGTATTGCAAAGAGATGCCAGGCTAAATCTGTGGGGCTGGGCTGCCAGGGAAGAAAAGCTAAGCATAACGTTCAATGGAAAAACTTACAAAACAAAAGCCGGCGCAGATGGCAGATGGCAACTTGTTTTACCACCAATGAAAGCTGGTGGGCCTTATCGTATGGACATCGTTGCCAGTAATAAAATTACGCTGAACGATATCCTGGTCGGTGATGTTTGGCTTTGCTCCGGTCAATCCAATATGGTGCACCAGATGAATATTCACGATGTGACCTATGCAAAAGATATCGCAGAAGCAAATTATCCGCAGGTAAGGCAATTCTGGATCCCAACCCTTACCAGCCTGCAGGGTCCGCAGGCTGATCTCCCTTCAGGCTATTGGAAACCGGCTGTAGGAGAAGATGTCAGGCCCTTCTCTGTGGTGGCTTTCTTTTTTGCAAAAACACTCTTTGAAAAATACCATGTGCCCATCGGCATCATCAATTCAAGTGTGGGTGGTCCGCCTATTGAAGCATGGACAAGCGAAGAAGGACTGAAAGAGTTTCCTGCAACAATAAATACCATTCAGAAAAATAAAGACACGGCTTATGTGAACAGCGCCAACCGGAATGCAGCGATCGCCAATGCAAGACCTCAACCTGTTGATAAAGGATTGACCGGCCCCATAAAATGGTACGATACTTCTTACATTCCAAAAGCCTGGCACAACATAAACATCCCCGGCTTTTGGGAAGACCAGGGAATAAAAGACCTGGATGGAATTGTTTGGTACAGGAAAGAAGTAAATGTACCTGCATCCATGACCGGTATGGCAGCAAAAGTTTTTTTAGGCAGGATCGTTGATGCCGATGTTCTGTACATCAATGGAAAACAGGTTGGCAATACCACGTATCAATATCCGCAACGGAGATATGCTGTTGCTGCCAACATACTAAAACCCGGAAAAAATATTTTCGTGGTAAGGGTGATCAACAATGCCGGTAAAGGAGGCTTTGTTCCGGATAAGCCCTACTGCCTGTTTGCCGGAAATGATACCATCGATCTTAAAGGCACCTGGCAATATAAGGTTGCCGATGTTTTTGTACCAAGACAGGGCCCGCCTGCAAGAGGAGTACCGGCACAAGATCAGCCAACGGCTTTATACAACGCCATGATCGCACCATTGATCAATTATACAATCAAAGGCTTTCTCTGGTACCAGGGCGAAGGAAATACCTGGCGGCCGGAAGAGTATGAAAAATTGTTGCCGGCAATGATCTCCGACTGGCGCAACAAATGGCAACAGTCAACTGCACCTTTTCTTTATGTGCAACTTCCAAATTTCGGCGACATGAACTACCTGCCTTCCGAAAGCAGCTGGGCCAGGCTGCGGGAATCACAATTAAGAACATTGTCTGTTCCAAACACAGCCATGGCAGTAACCATCGACCTGGGTGAATGGAATGAACTTCATCCCGATAATAAAAAAGATATTGGGTTACGGCTGGCTTTAGCGGCACAAAAACTTGCATACGACGAAAACATTGTTCACTCCGGTCCCATTTACAGGTCGGCTGCAATTGATGGAAACAAAATGGTCATCAGTTTTACAAATACGGGTAGCGGGTTAATAGCAAATGACGGAGAAGAATTAAACCAGTTTGCCATTGCCGGCGCCGACAAAAAATATGTTTGGGCGAAGGCAAAGATCGAGGGAGATAAGGTGATCGTATGGAGTGATGATATTCCAGATCCCAGGTATGTACGTTATGCCTGGGCCGATAACCCGGATGGGGCTAACCTGTATAATAAAGAAGGCTTGCCTGCATCCCCATTCACAACAGATAAATAAAAGCCGTAAATGAAAAATATATTTCTTGCTTTGTTAACCGCAGTATCTCTTTTTGGG
Source organism: Ferruginibacter sp. (assembly GCA_035355815.1). Taxonomy (GTDB): domain Bacteria; phylum Bacteroidota; class Bacteroidia; order Chitinophagales; family Chitinophagaceae; genus Ferruginibacter. The sequence goes on from DAOQRQ010000006.1 coordinate 24,768, forward strand.
GGAGTTCTTCATGCACAGAATAAAATTGTTTTCAATACTTCCAAAGCAAAAGATACCATCAATAAAAATATTTATGGGCATTTTGCTGAGCACCTCGGGTATGGTGTGTATGGCGGATTTTATGTTGGCGAAGGCAATAAGGCAATTCCAAACAGGAACGGAATACGCCTTGATGTGGTGGAGGCTTTAAAAAAATTAAAGATACCTGTGTTGCGATGGCCAGGCGGGTGCTTTGCCGATAATTATCACTGGAAAGATGGCATCGGGCCAAAGAATAAAAGAAAGGCAATTGAAAATGTATCCTGGGGAAATGTACGGGAAGACAACAGCTTTGGCACCAACGAATTCCTTGACCTCTGTGAAATGATGGGAGCAGATCCGTACCTGGCCGTGAATATGGGAGGCGGAACGGTACAGGAAGCTGCCGAATGGGTGCAATATACCAATCACGCCAATGGTACCAGTTACCTCACAGATATACGTCAACAAAGCGGAAGAGCCAAACCCTGGCATGTAAAATTCTGGGGCATTGGCAATGAGTCGTGGGATTGCGGCGGCCACATGACTGCCGAGTATTATGTAAACGAGTATAAAAAGTATGCAACCTTCATGACCAGCTACAGTAACACAGAAGGCCTGTTCCGCATTGCCGTTGGCCCGGGTACGGAAGATTACAACTGGACAGAAACAGTAATGAGTAAAGTTCCCTTAAAAATGATTGACGGATTATCCGTACATCACTATTCCGTTATTAACTGGAGCAACAAGGGATCTGCTACAAAATTCAGCGAAGACGAATATTTCAGAACAATGACAGAAGCCTGGAAGATGGAAAGGTTCGTTTCAAAGAATGCCGAAGTAATGGACAAGTACGATCCTGCAAAAAAAGTAGCACTGATCGTTGATGAATGGGGTGGCTGGTATGAAACAGAGCCAGGCACAAAGGGCGCTTTTTTATACCAGCAAAACAGCATGCGTGATGCGATGATCGCCGGCCTGACGCTGAATATATTCAACAATCACTGCGACCGGGTACGGATGGCCAACCTGGCACAATGCATTAATGTATTGCAGGCCGTCATCCTTACCAATAAAGAAAAAATGATACTGACGCCTACCTATCATGTGATGGAAATGTACAACGTTCACCAGAATGCGTTGATGCTGCCTCTTACCGTAACCAGTAATGATTATTCGTTCGGCGAAAAAAAACTGACAGCCGTTTCTGCTTCCGCATCAAAAGATAAAAACGGGGCAGTTCATATTTCATTGGTGAATATTGATGCACACAATGAGCAGGAAGTAAGTATTGACCTGGGAAGTTTACCGGCAAGAGCGTTTACAGGCCGCATACTCCGTTCCGGAAAATTGCAAGACCATAATTCGTTTGACAGCCCGGCGAAAGTGACTCCGGCTTTGTTTACCAATGCTGTACTAAATGGAAGCAACCTCACTGTAAAAGTCCCTCCTTTTTCTGTGGTGGTTCTGGCACTTAAATAAAAGATATGAGAAAGATATTTTTATTCATTGTATTTATCATCCCGGCATCGGCATCCGTGTATCCGCAATTTAACCAGGTCTGGCGGGGAAAGAAAGCGGCCGTGGTCATCACCTATGATGATGCCTACAACCAGCAACTGGATAATGCCATCCCGGTATTGGATTCCCTGGGATTAAAAGCAACGTTTTATGTTACTGCCTTTTCTACTTCTGTACAAACCCGTTTGAATGACTGGAAGAAGATAGCCGTTAATGGTCATGAATTGGGTAACCATACCTTGTTTCACCCATGCATTGCCGATAAGCCGGGAAGGGAATTTGTTCCTGCTGATTACAAGATGAACAACTACACGGTAAAAAGAATGATGGATGAAGTACGAATGACCAATCTTTTCTTACAGGCAATGGATGGAAAAACAAAAAGAACATTTGCCTTTACCTGTGGCGATATGAAGATCGGTGATTCGTCTTTTATCAACGGCATGAAACCGGATTTTACAGCCGCCCGGGCCGTACGAAATGAAA
>DAOQRQ010000007.1:0-5762 GCA_035355815.1 Ferruginibacter sp.
CCAAACCCGCCATTCAAAGCGCTGTACAAAATCCCCGAACCATCGATATGAACCTGGTGAATGCCCAGCAGGCACGCCGGGTGGTGGACCGCATCGTGGGGTTTGAATTAAGCCCTGTTCTGTGGAGAAAAGTAGGCGCCACCGGTGGATTAAGTGCCGGAAGGGTGCAAAGCGTGGCCGTTAAATTAATTGTAGAAAAAGAAAGAGAGATCAACCAGTTTGTTCCGGTAAGCAGTTTTAAACTGGAAGCGTTTCTGGCTGCCACCGACCTGAATAATAAAACAGTCATTTTTAAAGCGGAAGGAGACAAATATGAAAAAGAGGAGGATGCCGCTAAATTTCTGCAAAGCTGCGTTGGTGCAAAATATACGGTAAGAGATATACAGGTTCGTCCGGGTAAACGTACCCCGGCAGCGCCTTTCACCACTTCCACCTTGCAACAGGAAGCCAGCCGTAAATTAGGTTATGGTGTAAGCAAAACAATGTTGCTCGCTCAAAAGCTGTATGAAAGCGGTAAGATAACCTATATGCGTACCGACAGTGTGAACCTCAGCAACACCGCCATGGATGCCATCACTGCCGAAATAAAAAGCAGCTATGGCGATAAATATTTACAGGTGCGCAGGTACAAGAATAAGAACGAAAGCGCACAGGAAGCACACGAGGCCATTCGCCCAACGTACATGGAAAACAAATCGGTGGGTGATCCCGACCTGAACCGTTTATACGAACTGATCTGGAAACGTACCATCGCTTCGCAGATGAGTGATGCCGAACTGGAAAAAACAACGGCTAAAATAAATATCAGTACCAACAACGAAGACCTTACCGCCAGCGGTGAAGTACTGAAGTTTGACGGTTTCTTAAAAGTATATTTAGAAGGAACCGATGACGACGATAATGAAGGAAGCGACGACAGCCGCCTGCCCGATCTTACCGTTGGACAGGAACTTGCTTTTCAAAGTATGACCGCCACTGAACGCTTTACCAAACATGCCGCAAGGTATACCGAGGCCTCGCTGGTAAAGAAACTGGAAGAACTGGGTATCGGCCGCCCCAGCACCTACGCTCCTACTATTTCTACTATTATAAAGCGTAATTATGTAGAGAAGAAAGACAAGGAACCGGTGAAGCGTGATTTCCGGATTTTAAAATTGCAGAACGATAACGTTACAAAGATCACCGAGCAGGAAAATACCGGTGCCGAAAAATCAAAACTCTTCCCTACCGATCTTGGTTTAGTGGTGACTGATTTTTTGAACCAGCATTTTGAGCAGGTGATGGATTATTCCTTTACCGCCGAAATTGAAAAAGAATTTGACGAAATAGCCGATGGCCGCATGAAATGGAACCAGATGGTGGGTAATTTTTATGCGCCCTTCCACGACGGTGTGGAGCATACCCTGGAAAATGCAGAACGTGCCGTTGGTGAACGGATATTAGGAACCGATGCCGCAACGGGCAAAACCGTGATGGCCAGGATGGGCCGCTATGGCCCGATGGTACAGATAGGCAACCTGGATGATGAAGAGAAGCCAAAATTCGCCAAGCTGAAACCATCGCAGAGTATTGAGACCATCAGCATGGAAGAAGCGATGGAACTTTTCAAACTCGGCGCTCCATTAGGAGAATACGAGGGAGCAGAAGTATCGGTGAATATCGGGCGCTATGGCCCTTATGTAAAGTGGGGCGATCAGTTCATCTCCGTTCCCCGTGGCGAAGAACCAACCGGCATAAACCTCGAAAGGGCCATTGAGATCATTAAGGCAAAACAGATCGAAGATGCTCCCATCGGTTATTATGATGAGAAACCGATCACCAAGGGAAAGGGCCGCTTTGGTCCCTTCATCAAATGGAACGATATGTTCATCAATGTGCCCCGTGCGTATAATTTTGATTTTCTTACTCAGAAAGATTGCGATGAACTGATCGCCAAAAAACTGGAGAAAGAAGCCAATCGCTATATCAAACAATGGCCCGAAGAAAAGATATCCATTGAAAATGCACGCTGGGGAGCCATCATCAAGTTCGGTAAGAACACCTACAAGCCCGGCCTCAACAGCAACGGCACAAAATATACCCCCGATGAATTAGCCAGCCTGGAACTGGAGGATGTAAAGAAGATCATCCTGGAACAGGACCCCAAGGCTTTTGACAAGAAGGGAAAGAAAGCGCCGGCAAAGAAAAAAGCAGCAGTGGCTGCCAAGGCGGCGCCAAAGAAGAGTGCAGCTAAGAAAAAATAGTTTTCAGATCATTAGTAAATATTCCCTGTACAGGTTGCGACCAGGCCAATACCTTGGCAATAAGCGGTCTTCTGCCTTATCTCAGTCGTCGTTCACTCTTATACCCAACAACTACCGGTTTTTATTATAAATAAAAATTCGTTCCTTTATCAACACATTTTATGGCCACTAAAAAAACAACCTGGAAAAAAGGCCCCGGCAAACTGGGCTTGCTGCAGCAGCTCCTTGGCTCCTGGGAAGCAAAGAGCGATTCGCCAATGGGTAAACTAAGGTGTACCCGTGAATTCAAGCCCATTCTTTCCGGTAAATACATTCAACTGAATGCCAGGTGGGAATTTGCCAAAGGCGTTTATGAAGAAACGGCGATCTATGGGGTGCACGACGGAGCTGTTTCTTTCTGGTCATTCACTTCCGATGGTAAAAGATCGCAGGGGCAACTGGCCGATGCGAAAGATGTACATCCCGATGCGATCTGTTTTGAAGCACAGATGCCTGCCGGCATTGCAAGAATGATCTACTGGCCCGATCCCGCAGGAGGTTTTCACTGGGCCGTTGAATCAAAGAATAAAAAAGGATGGAACCGGTTCACCGAACATCATTATACCAAATTATAGCCGAATCCGGGCATTGCCATTGACCCTATCTTCCGCCAGCAATTGATACGGCCGTTTACCCAACCCATCGCCGAAAATAACAGGCTGGTAATTATGGATGACGCAGCCGTTAATAACCCATTACCTTTATTTTGCCAAATACCAGAGCATGAACAGCAATATGTACATACCGCAATCAGCCCATCTTAAAACGATGATCGGCGCCGTATGGCAAACGGAAGGCAGGCCGGGCTTTAAGCTCGAGACCATCATTCCCAAAGGAGTGATCGAGATTATTTTTGACCTGGGCAGTTCTTCTTCCGTTGAGGCCAGGCTTGGCAATACAGAATACCGGCTTCCAAAATATTTTATCAATGGATTCAATACCCTCCCGTTGCAATTACAGTTGCCGGAGAAACAATATTATTTCGGGGTGCAGTTTCACCCGGTGGTGATAAAGCAATTGCTTGGCGTTCCGGCAGGCGAGTTCACCAACCAGTCTGTTGACCTGGGATCACTGAATAGTTTCTTTCATTGCCTGTGGCATCAATTGGCAGAAGCGGCTTCTTTTAATGAGCGGGTAAAGATCATTTCAGACTGGCTGCAAAAAAAGAGCATTGCTAAAAGTCCGCAGGAAGAAATGATGGATCTTTTTTTAACCAACCCCTATGCCGAATCAATGCCGGTAAGCAGTTTGGCCAAAACACTTTACTTTTCGCCCCGGCATCTTTCCAGGAAATTGAAGGATCTTACCGGTATGAATACCGAAGAAATTCTCCTGTATAAGAAATACCTGCACGCTGTTCACCTCATGCAGGCAAATGATCTTTCCCTGACCCAGGTAGCATATAAAAGCAGTTTCACCGATCAATCGCATTTCATCCGCTCTTTTAAAACCTATGCACAAATGACACCGGGCGAATACCGCGATATGAAAAGTCATATCCCCGGGCATTTTTACAGGAATGTGCAATAAACTGTTCCCCTCGGTGAACTTACGGCCCGGCTGCACAAAAATTCATCCGGCACAAGAATGTCCGATACGTTCAATTTTCCCATACCGTTGATCCCCATCTTTGCAATCAAAAACAACAGTCATGAAAATCATTTTTTTATTCGCCTCCGCTGTAATAGCCAGCGGCGTGTTGATCACCAACATTTACACTTCCCTCATTGATGCCACTTCCTGGGGAAGCAACATTCCCCACTCCATCGGAGCCGCCCGGGAATATTTTAAAACCGTGAACCCCGGAGATTTTTTCCGGGTGTACTCCCCGGTTAACCAGTTACTGGCCCTGCTGGCGCTGATCCTTTTCTGGAAAGCATCGCCGGCCATCCGCCTCTGCCTGGGCATTGCCTGTATATTTTATGTGCTGGGCGATGTATTCACGTTTGCGTATTTCTATCCACGCAACGATATCATGTTCAGAACGGCTGACCTCAGCAACATCGACCTGCTGAAAAAAACATGGGCAGAGTGGAATACGATGAACTGGTTGCGTTCACTGGTCATTCTTTGCGGGTTGGTCTTCTCCTTTACTGCGTTGCATAAGATCTATACCTTGAAGTAGATCCGTTTTTATTTTTGACATGATGAGCCGGTAATTGATACCGGCTCTTTTTATTACATACCAAAGAAGCAGTTGTTGTCGTTATAAAATGGAAGGCTACTTTATCACACCTGTGGAAAAGTAAAATTTCCCGGTTAACGTTGATTTTACGAGATTGAATTCAAATCGTTTACCACTTGAAAGAAAACAAAGAAATAACCGCCCTGCTTCACCTGATCGATGACCCGGATGAAGATGTATACAGCACGGTAAGTGACCGTATCATCTCCTTCGGTAAAGACATCATCCCCAACCTGGAACATCTTTGGGAAAATACCAGCAGCGAAGAGGTACAGGAACGGATTGAACTGCTTATCCACCGCCTTCACTTCCGCGACCTTACCGATGATTTTACCGAATGGGCAGCCAGGGATGCCGACCTGCTGGAAGGCGCTTTGCTGGTGGCCCGTTATCATTATCCCGATATGGATAATACCACGGTATTGCAGGAGATCGAAAAACTGCGCCGCAACACCTGGCTGGAATTGAACAACTACCTCACTCCTATTGAACAGATAAATGTGGTGACCAGCATCTTTTATAATTACTTCAAACAAAAAGGCGTAGAGTTTGCCTATAATAATCCCGATGATTATTTAATAAACAAAACACTCGACAGCAAGAAAGGAAATGCATTGAGCAATGGAATCATTTACCTGGCGCTTTGTGAAATGCTCGACATACCGGTGAAAGCCATCAACATTCCCCGGCAGTTCATTCTTGCTTATTTTGATCCCAATCACGATATACTGAACCCGGTGGGACATGCATCGGAAAAAATAAATTTTTACATCGACCCGCTGAACGGTCAGATGTACAGTCATAAAGACGTGGAAGCTTATTTCAAGCGCATCTCCGTACCACCGGTTGCCTCTTATTTTAGGCCGATGAGCAACAAACGAATTATCCAGTACCTGCTGGAAGAATTAAGCAAGTGCTTCGATAACGACCGCAACCGTTACAAGATGGATGAACTGCTTTTACTGGCTAACCTGCTGGAAGAATGATCTACCACGTATTGCATAAACACGACTGGCAAAAAGCCCTGGAGCAGGGATCTTATGAAGCGGCCTCACTGGCAACAGAAGGTTTTATTCATGCCAGCAAGGCTCACCAGGTAGCGAGCGTACTGGATCGTTATTTTAAAGGCCGGGATGATCTGGTAGTACTGCATATCGATGAGCACAAACTCAGTTCTCCCTTCACCTACGAATTCTCTGCTTCTGTGAATGAAGAGTTTCCGCATATATTCGGCCCGATAAACCTCGATGCTGTGCTGAAAGTAGAAGAGTTATAACTACGCAATTGAGTAGCAA
>DAOQRQ010000007.1:5862-12258 GCA_035355815.1 Ferruginibacter sp.
ACCATCCTGGAAGTAAATGATTTTCCGGGAGCCCGCAAACCGGCTTACCAGCTGAGTATCGATTTCGGGGAATTTGGTGTAAAAAGATCATCGGCACAAATAACGTCTCTTTACAAAAAAGAAGAATTGGTTGGCCGGCAGGTGATCGCCGTGATGAACTTCCCCGTAAAACAGATCGCTAATTTCTTCAGCGAATGCCTGGTGCTGGGTGTGTACAATGAGAACAATGATGTGGTATTGCTGCAGCCATCAATGCCGGTAAAGAACGGAAGTAAGATCGGGTAAAACGATACAAAATCCTGGATCCTGCATCTTGTATCCTGCATCCAGCCTCACTCTCCAAACTTCTCAAAATACTGTCCCAGTTTCTTAAAATTCGCCTTATTAAGCGTAAAGAAAATATTGCGGCCCTGTTTGCGGCATTCGATCAGTTGGCTTTGTGAAAGCAGTTTGATATGATGGGAGCAGGTAGGTTGGGATAATCCCGTTAGGTCAACCACATCGCAGCAGCGCATGGTGCCTTTTTTTGATATTTCCTGGAGGATGGACATCCGGCAGGGGTCGGCTACAGCAGCCATGGCTTTTTCATAAAACGCAGTGTCGTTCTTCATTTTCTGGTCTTCATTAACCGTTCAAAGAAATTGTATTTTATCCAATCGGGCAAAAGAATTCGTGTAAATTTGGTAACGTCATGGCGAGGAGGAAACGACGAAGCCATCTCCTGATCGGGAGATTGCTTTTCCGCCTGCAGGCGGATCGCAATGACGATACCGATAATGAATGTAGAAATTGTATATTATAACTCTCCCATCGGTGCGCTTGAGATAAGAAGCACGGGCAGCGCCATATCGGACGTACTGTTTGTGAATTCATGGAAGGGTGCAAAAGTGAACGAAGAAGAACTGAGTTTTGTAAAACCAAAATCGGCCATCATTAAAACATGCATCAAACAACTGGATGAATATTTTGCCGGTAAACGTACTGAGTTCAATTTTCATATTTCACAGGTAGGTACCGAATTTCAACAACAGGTATGGGCCGAACTCTGCAACATACCTTATGGCCGAACCATCAGTTACCTGGAACTCAGCAAACGCATCGGCAATGTAAAAGCCATTCGTGCCGTGGGTACCGCAAACGGCAACAACAGCATCTGCATCATTGTTCCCTGCCACCGGGTAATTGGAAGCAATGGTGAATTAGTTGGTTATGGCGGTGATCTGTGGAGAAAGAAATGGCTGCTGGAACATGAGAATAAAGTTGCCAACGGGGTACAAACCCTATTTTAGGTCGGCGCTGCCAAATGAAAGCGGTAAAAGCAAGCCGGCGGTATTAATAACAAACACCTTGCCTTCCATACCGCTTAAGATAAGACGGATGGGATGTTTGGTTCTCTCTTCATACTCTACCAGGCTTTGCCGGCAAATGCCGCAGGGCGAAATGGGATGATTGCTTTCCCCGTTATTATTATTATAGCTGATGGCCATGCTTTCGATGGCAATGCCGGGATACAGCGTTGCTGCAGATGAAAGCAATACCCGTTCGGCACAAAGCCCGGCCGGGTAAGAAGCGTTTTCCTGGTTGGTGCCGGCTACAATTTCGCCATTCACCAGTTTGGCAACCGCTGCTACATTAAAATTGGAATAAGGAGCATATGCTGCTGACGTAACATCACGGGCCTCGTTCACCAGCCAGGCATCCTGCTCATTCAGTTCTTCCACCGAATTATATACTTCGTAATTGAACTGGTAGGCTTCTTTATTCATAACCGGGTTTAAATTTTCTGGTCCAGACAAAAAGTCCTCCCTGCATTGCTGCAGCGAGGACCCATCTTATCTTAAAAATAGACATTTAAATTCAATTAGCTGAATTTATTTGATCCAGCGGAAAAGCCTGTTCCATCGTGGACCTTTCTCCCAACTGAACCAGATAAGCGATGCTTTGCCCACCACATGATCTTCGGGAACAAAACCCCAGTAACGGCTGTCCAATGAATTATGGCGGTTATCTCCCATCAGCCAGTAATAATCCATTTTAAACGTATAGCCGGTTGCTTCCTGTCCGTTGATAAAGTATTTTCCGTCACGGTTCTCCAATTTATTTCCCTCATATACTTCAATGCAGCGTTGGTAACGGATGAGGTTATCGTGGGTTAATTGAATGCTTGTTCCTTTCTTCGGGATCCAGATGGGGCCATAATTATCTCCTGTCCACGCTTTGCCTGCAGTATCGCTGTAATAAGGGAATAGGTCGTTCTGGTGATCCATGAAAAAATCAGTCAAAATATATCCCTTCGGTAAACCCAGTTTTGCTTTTTCGGCATTGGTAATGTTCACCTGGTAAAGATTATTCTTAACCTGTCCGAAATCATTCTGTTCTTCCCGTACATCAATGCCCAGGTCGTGAAGCCTGTCTTTATCTAAGTATTCTCCATCGGGTACCTGCAGCAGGTAATAACGTTGCGATTGGGGGAATACCTCACCCGGGGCGCCATTCACCAGCAACTTACCATTTACGATCTGGACGGTATCGCCGGCAATACCCACGCAGCGTTTAATGAAATTCTCCCGCTTATCAACCGGCCGGGTTATAATGATGTTGCCGTAATCCTGCCAGACCTTTTCCCTTCCCATCTGCCTCACGGCTTCATAGTAAGTGACACGACTGCCAAAATTGACTTCATCATTGATCAATGTATCATTTACCGGGAAGTTGAAGACCACCGCATCGTTCCGTTTTACCGGGCTGGCAAACCAACGGGTATAAGGGATATGCACCCACTCCACATACGACTTGGTATTTAAGAAAGGGATGGTATGATGCATAAAGGGCATGGCAATAGGTGTGTTGGGCAAGCGGGGACCGTAGGTTGATTTACTTACAAACAGGAAATCATTCACCAGCAATGTTTTTTCCATAGAAGGCGTGGGAATGGTATACGCTTCAAAAACAAATGTGCGGATGAGGGTGGCAGCTACGATGGCGAATACCGCTGCATCCACCCATTCCCTCACAGTCGATTTTTTATAATGCTTCACGCCCTCAGGCCCGATATACCTCGTTTTATTACTGAAGCCTACATAGGCCGGGTAAAGTCCTGCACTGAAAACGGTAGCGGCATGCTGGTAGAATTTGAATTTGTTGAAGAGCTTGATGAATTCAATAAGTATCACCAGTGAAAAGAACCAGCCTGCTATTGGAACAAATTGGGCAAAGAACCACCACTTGGGTTTTTTAGCCACTTCCAGCATCACCCAGGTATTGTAAAACGGAATGAGTGCTTTCCACCCGGGCTGCCCGGCCTTTATAAATAATTTATACAGGCCAATTGATGGAAGTACCACCAGCAATAGCGCAATCAACAGCAATACCGTTATCTGACTTGAATCCATTTAATGTAGAATTTTTTGCGTGCCAAAAATACCATAATTAACCGGTTGACAAAGGTTTATAGAAACAATGTTCATAAAGTTTGTAAATGTTTAACATCCCCGGTCAGCCCTGCTGCAATATGCTGTTGATACAGCGGCTTACATCCGCCGCTTTATTCATGATCATAAAGTGACCGCCGTTCTTAATGGTAAAATCAGGCTTGATATTTTTAATGGGAAACATACGGTCCTGGTCGCCATGGATATGAACCGTGGCCGGGTGTTGCCAGTCATTTTTCCAGTTGATGGCCTGGTTCACCGCCCAGTTGGTGTAGGTGATATCTACTTTGTTTCGGTATTCGGAAGCGATCATTTTTTCTTCCGGCGAATAAGCCCCCAGCATGATGTTCTGTATCGGCTCGGTAAGTTTGGATGATCTCAGCGGAACGATCTTATGCAATCTTAGTTTTGCAACCACTTTCATCCAGGTGGGAAGTTCATCGGATGATTTTATGCTGGAGATGATAATGAGCTGTTTAACAGGAATCTGTTTTGCAATTTCGGTACAAATCATTCCGCCAAAAGAAAGGCCCATCAGTACCGGGTTTTCTGCATCAATGCCGGCCCGCATCCGGGTTGCATAACTTTCAATACTTTCATTTTGTTCGGGCATGAGCCAGGGGATCACTTTTAATTCATAACCCGGCACACGCAATTTTGAAAAAGCCCGCTCATCTGCTCCTAACCCACTGATACAATAGATTGTTTTCATACCATATCCACAAAAGCGGAATTTAGATTGTTATTTTCAAATCATTTTACTTCCAATAGCCTTTATCCCGCTACTTCTTCGGCAACACATAACTCTCCACGTCTTCCAGGCTGATGGTCTTGCCGGAAAGGATCACCAGGCGTTCCACCACATTTCTCAACTCCCGTATGTTACCCGTCCAGTTATAGGCCTGCAATGCATCCATCGCATTCTTATCCACATTTTTTTTGGGCTGACCGTATTCAGTGGCGATGATGTCGAGAAAATGATCCACCAGTAATGGGATATCCTCTCTTCGTTCGTTGAGCGACGGAACATGAATGATGATAACACCCAGCCGGTGATACAGATCAAGCCGGAAATTCTTTTCATCCACTTCCTTTAAAAGGTCTTTGTTGGTAGCGGCAATAACCCGTACGTCTACCGAAATATCTTTTTCACCACCCACCCTGGTTATCTTCCCTTCCTGCAATGCCCGCAATACCTTTGCCTGGGCAGTGAGGCTCATATCTCCTATCTCATCGAGAAACAAAGAACCTCCTGTTGCTGTTTCAAATTTGCCGATGCGTTGTTTTACCGCCGACGTGAAGGAACCTTTTTCGTGACCGAATAATTCACTTTCGATCAGCTCGCCGGGTATGGCAGCACAGTTCACTTCTACCAGCGGCGCCGTGTTGCGGTTACTTTTTTCATGGATCCATCTTGCCACCAGTTCTTTACCCACGCCATTCTCGCCGGTTATTAAAACCCGGGCATCGGTGGGCGCCACTTTTTCAATGGTATCTTTTATCTTTTGTATCGGGCCGCTGTTGCCAACCATTTCCAGCGACTTACCTGCTTTACGTTTTAATACCTTGGTCTCTGTAACCAGGTTTTGCTTGTCAAGCGCATTGCGGAGGGTGATGAGCAGGCGGTTAAGATCCGGCGGTTTGCTGATGTAATCAAATGCTCCTTTTTTAACGGCTTCCACGGCGGTATCAATATTGCCGTGACCACTGATCATAATAACAGGCACATCGGGGTTCACCGTTTTTGATCTCTCCAGGAATTCAATGCCATCAAGTTTGGGCATTTTAATATCGCAAAGCACCACGTCGTATGCTTTTTCGGAGAATTTTTTCAATCCTTCTTCGCCGTCGCCGGCTTCATCGATTTTATAACCTTCATAACTGAGTATCTCCGTCAGGGTTTTACGGATCGATTTTTCATCATCAATGATTAAAATGTTGGCCATAGGTATTAACAAAACTTTTTTGTGGACTGAATACTGAACTGCATCAAATGCAGTTAGTCAAAAATAGCCAATTATGAGGTACAAAGCACTGTTTATATTCTCACTGCCCGTTTCATTTTCCTGTGCTGATAACAGCGCAGGTACTGCCACAAACAGGGATAACCGGGCTAATTCTTACCTGTATGTTAAAGACATCCCTTTACCCGAAGGATTCAGCAGAACAGCATTTCCTGAAAATTCCTTTGCAGGATATTTACGGAATACCGGGTTAAAGAAAAGCAACACGGTTTATCTTTTCAATGGCCAGCCAAAAATCAATCAATCGGCACAATTTGCTGTATTGAATATATCAGTCGGGCAACAGAATCTTCAGCAATGTGCCGATGCAGTGATGCGGCTGAGAGCAGAGTATCTTTTCAAAGAGAGAAGATTTGAGCAGATCCTGTTTTTTGATAATGACCATGCCCCTTATCTTTTTTCTGAACCATATACAAGAAGCAACTTCAACAATTACCTTAACCGGGTTTTCGGAATGTGTGGTTCGGCCTCTTTGGCAAAACAATTGAATCCCGTTGCCGAATTCAGTGATATAAAGCCCGGCGATGTACTGATACGGGGTGGTTTTCCCGGGCATGCTGCATTGGTAATGGATGTGGCAGTAAATGAAGAGGGTAAAAGAATATTCCTGCTTGCCCAAAGCTATATGCCGGCACAGGATATTCATATCCTGAAAAACCCAGCAAACCCGGTATTATCCCCCTGGTATCAGGTAAACGACACAGAGGAAATACTTACTCCGGAATATCTATTTAAGCGAACAGAACTGATGCGATGGTAATCTGTTTTTGCAGTCTTGTATTTTGCCTTTATTTTTGCAATCCCTTGATCGGGCCGTAGTCCCGCCTATGGCGGGACACACTTCAGGGAAATAAAATAGTAAAATTTTTCGGGACGTAGCCCCGCCAATGGCGGGACACTCGTCTGGAAAATAAAATAGTAAAATTTGTTCGGGACGTAGC
>DAOQRQ010000007.1:12358-25641 GCA_035355815.1 Ferruginibacter sp.
TTTGTTCGGGACGTAGCGCAGCCCGGTAGCGCACACGTCTGGGGGGCGTGTGGTCGCTGGTTCGAATCCAGTCGTCCCGACTTTAAAAATCTCTACTTTTGTAGAGATTTTTTTATGCCCCACTATGTTTACATATTGCAAAGCCTTAAAGACAAGAAATTTTATATCGGCGAAACGCATGATGTAGAAGCAAGATTGTTATTTCATAACTCAGGGAAACAACGGTCTACTAAAGACCGAATCCCTTTTAAATTGATTTTAGTAGAAGAATTCGATACCCGCTCAGACGCATTGGCAAGGGAAAAACAGATTAAAAATTGGAAAGGCGGAAATGCTTTTAAACAGTTAATTAATGGGATGTAGCCCCGCCATTGGCGGGGCACACGTCTGGGGGGCGTGTGGTCGCTGGTTCGAATCCAGTCGTCCCGACTTTAAAAATCTCTACTTTTGTAGAGATTTTTTTATGCCCCACTATGTTTACATATTGCAAAGCCTTAAAGACAAGAAATTTTATATCGGCGAAACGCATGATGTAGAAGCAAGATTGTTATTTCATAACTCAGGGAAACAACGGTCTACTAAAGACCGAATCCCTTTTAAATTGATTTTAGTAGAAGAATTCGATACCCGCTCAGACGCATTGGCAAGGGAAAAACAGATTAAAAATTGGAAAGGCGGAAATGCTTTTAAACAGTTAATTAATGGGATGTAGTCCCGCCATTGGCGGGGCACACGTCTGGGGGGCGTGTGGTCGTCCCGACAAAAGAATCTCCGCAAATGCGGAGATTCTTTATTTAATATTAACCTATATGTGTATCAATGCCAGCCATATGCAACACAATGTTGCTTCGAGGTTCCCAACCCATCAATACCCAGTTCAACCACATCTCCTTCTTTTAAATATACAGGTGGCTTAAATCCAAGTCCAACACCGGCTGGTGTGCCTGTAGAGATAATATCCCCGGGCAACAAGGTCATGAACCGGCTGATATAAGCGATCAAAAACGGAATACCAAAGATCAGGTTGGCCGTGGTTCCATCCTGCATGAGTTTATCATTTACTTTTAACCAAAGCCGGAGATCGTTCACCTCTTTTACTTCATCTGCCGTTACTAAATAAGGACCAAGCGGCGCAAACGTATCACACCCTTTGCCCTTATCCCAGGTACCGCCTCTTTCCAATTGAAACTCCCGTTCACTTACATCATTATGCAAAACATATCCCGCCACATATTCCATGGCTTTATCCTCATCCACATAACCAGCCTTTTTACTTATCACAACGGCCAGTTCCACTTCCCAATCTGTTTTAACCGAATCTTTGGGAATAACGATGTTATCAAAAGGCCCATTTATGGATGTAGTTGATTTCAAAAAGATGATGGGCTCCGGCGGCGTGGCAGCCCCCGTTTCTTTTGCATGATCGGCGTAGTTCAAACCAATACAAACGATTTTTGAAGGATTGGCCACCGGGCACCCGATCCTTGTACCGGCCGGTACTTTCGGCAACATCGTTTTGTGTTGCTCCACCATCCATGCCAGGTGCGGAAGTCCGCCGTTTGCAAAGAAAGCGGCGTTGTAATCATTAATAAAACCCGATACATCATAATTCGTATCGTTAAGGCAGATGCCTGGTTTTTCTTTAGTCATTTCTCCAAAACGGATCAGTTTCATATGCTCGGTTTATTTTTTTATTCGTCGTTACTGCGATCTTCTGCTTTCCTATTTAATGGATAGGGGCTAATTATTCAGTTTTAAAAATCCGCCGTCGATCGGGTAATCACAACCCGTGATAAAAGAAGCCTCATCAGAACAGAGGTACAAAATAAGATGCGCCACTTCTTCCGGCTTCGCCATGCGGCCAATGGGCTGCGACCGGGATAATTTGTCAAACATTTCCTGTTCCTTACCCGGGTAGTTCTTTGCCAGGAAATTATCTACAAATGACGTATGCACCCTCGCCGGCGAAACAGAATTACAGCGGATACCATCATGCAGGTAATCTCTTGCAACCGACAGGCTCATTCCCACCACTGCTCCCTTGCTCATACTGTAAGCAAACCTGTCTTCCAGTCCAACATGATTGGCAATGGATGCCATATTAACGATAACTCCCTGTTTATTTTTTTTCATCCCCGGTATCGCTTCGTGCAGGCAGTTATACATCCCTTTCACATTCACTTTGTACACTCTGTCAAAGTCTTCTTCGCTGGTGGTATCTGCTTTACCAATATGCGATATGCCGGCACAGTTTATTAATATATCAACCTTGCTTATCTTTTCAAACACGGTTTTCACTGCAGACTGGCTGGTTACGTCCAGTTGATGAGCTATTGCATCAGCTCCTGATCTTTTTATTTCCTCCACAGCAGCAGCCAATGCATCTGCGTTCATATCCAGCAAATGAACGATGGCTTCCTGTTTTGAAAAAACCAGGGCCACGGCTTTGCCGATACCGCTGGCGGCGCCTGTTATTACGGCTGTTTTATTTTTAAGACTGAACATGTTTTTATTTTTTATTTACCGGGCCGGAGTACAACTATTAAACTTCATTGGCGTCGCACGCTTGTACTTTCGATCTTTATTCATCCATAATTCAAACGGCACTTTTGCCATACACAACCTTCGTTTCAATCTTCCAGTTCCCTCTCCTCCAGGAAAGGGGTTGGGGTGAGGTCTTTTATACCTCAAAAATCTTTTCCATCAGCACCCACTTCTCTCCTGCTTTGCTGCCGGGCAATGCCTGCTGGTATTTCCACATCAGCTCTTCCCATTGCTGAACCTTTTTATTTTCTGCATCTGCTTTTGACTTCTGTTCAAAACTAAATCCCTCAACGGTTTCCATGATCATGAAAAGACGGTTGCCCGTGCGGTATATTTCCATATGTGCAATACCTGCTGCCCGGATACTTTCCAATATCTCCGGCCATACATTTTGATGATACAATTCATACTCCCTGATCAATGTTTCATCATTCTTTAAGTCCAATGCAAGACAATACCTTTTCATAAATTACTTAACTGGTTTTACCTGGTGTCCCTTCCATGCAAACAAAGCCACTGCCACAAAGCATATCATTGGAACAATATATCCCAATTGAATATTGCCACCGGTAGCATCCGATATTTTGCCGATCAATAATGGGAACAGTGCCCCGCCTACGATTGACATCACAATAAAGGAAGAAGCGATCTTTGTTTCCTCCCCAAGTCCTTTAATGCCCAATGCAAAAATAGTTGGAAACATGATGGACATAAAGAACGGCACAGCCATCAATGCATACACCGCCACGCTGCTGTGAACAAAAGTTGCCAGCAACATCAGTATAATATTAATGACCGCATACAATCCCAATAATTTCTCGGGTTTGATATACCGCATAAAGAATGTACCGGTGAACCGGCCCACCATAAATCCCACCATGGCAAGGGAACCCCATTTAAATGCCGCTTCCTTCTCGGGCATATCCATTACATATTTTGAGAACCGGATAAAAAAACTTCCTACACATACCTGGGCACCCACGTAAAAGAATTGGGCGATCACTGCCCAGGTAACATGCCGGTGCCGGAATACATTGAATGAAAAAGAATGGGCTTCGTCTCCTTCGCTATTCTCCCCCTCGGGTAATTTGGTGACAAAGAAAAGAGCCACCAGTAAAAATACAATCACGGCAATGATGAGGTATGGCATTCTGACCGTTGCGGCTTCTGATTGCAGGTATGTATTTAAGGTACCGGCCAGTTCCATCTGCTTCAGTTCTTCAGGGCTGTGTTCAATACCTGATAATATTATTTGTCCGCCAATGATCGGCGCAATGAAAGCACCTACCCCATTAAATGACTGGGCAAAGTTCAGCCGTTGGGCAGATGTCTTTTCATCACCCAGTTTGGTGATATAAGGATTGGCCACTGTTTCTAAAAAAGTAGCCCCGCTGGCAATGATAAAAAGTGCCAGCAAAAAAAAGGAATAGTTCAGCGACGAAGCTGCCGGTAAAAAAAGCAAGGTGCCGATACCATATAACAGCAAGCCGAAAATGATCCCTTTCTTATACCCGTATTTATGCATGAACCAGCCTGCGGGTAATGCAATGCTGAAATAAGCCAGGTAAACGGCCGTATCAATAAAGGCAGATTGTGTATCGGTTAAGCGGCAGGCTTTTTTTAAATGAGGTATTAATATGGGATTGATATTATGCAGGAAGGCCCACAAAAAAAACAAACTCGTTACCAGGATAAAAGGCAACAGGTATTTATTCGGCTTACTCATGTGTATGGCAGTTTATGTTGGTTCGTTCAAAAAATTGTTCCTTATACCGGATCAAGGCTTAAGATACGATGGAAATTTCATTGAATCTCCCCGTACAATTTATTTTGTATCCAAAAGATATAGGGTCATACTCCTTGCTCCATGCGCCCCGATCACCAGCGACTGTTCTATATCCGCCGTTTTAGAAGGTCCGGCTATGAATACGCCAAAACCTTCCTCAAAAGTATTAACCTGCCGGTAAGCATGGTGCATGGTGGAAACGATCTTGTCTTTTTCAAGTACCAGCACCAGGTGCTGACAAACAAAAGGCAACAGCCGGTTTACCATTTGCGATTCGCTGATCCATACAGCACCGTTCTCTGCCACACCAATGCTTCCTTTTATATAGGCCTTGTGTATTGGTTCCATATCTGTGGCCGGCCAGGCACTGAATGAATCTTCCATACCGGCAAAAGTATCCAGCACAAAAAGGCCTTCTTCCTTTTCCTGTAATATCTGCTGTTCCAATTGCTGTATCGCCTGCAATTCGTACACTTTTCCTCCAATGCTTTCAAGCGTGCTGATGAATTTTGCAACCGGCTCTTCATAATTCGTCACCTGCTGCAGATCAACAACGGGCAGATCAGTTAATGCAGGTTTATTCGCCGCAATAGCGGCTAATATTTTTTCTCTTACACTCATGCGGTTTTATTTTTCTTATACCAGTCACGAAAACTTTGTGCCGGCGGTTTCGGCATCTCCCGTTGCCTGTACCAGGGATTCATTTTTTTACTCCGGAACAAAAAAGGAAACACCTGCATGAACCATCTCGCTGCTTTTCCGCTGAAGCGATACAGCGCCGGCCTGGATAAAACAAAGGCCATTCCCTTCATACCCGTTTTCTTCCCTGCCGAAACATATCCTTCGGCAGCGATCACCTGTCGCCATTTCCACAACTGCTGATGAATGTCGATCTTCACCGGGCAAACATTGCTGCAGGAACCGCATAAAGTGGATGCAAAGGGAAGATCTGCATTTGCTTTCATATCAATGTTGGGCGTAAGTATGGAACCAATGGGCCCGGCCACAGCAGTATGATAACTATGGCCTCCGCTTCGCCTGTAAACCGGGCAGGTATTGAAACAGGCAGCGCAACGAATGCATTTCAATGAATTCCTGAAATCGGGCCGGCCTAATTGTTTGCTTCTTCCGTTATCAACGATCACAACATGCACCTGCTGCCCTTTCCTGGGTTTATGAAAATGACTTGAATAGGTAGTGATGGGCTGGCCGGTTGCACTTCTGGCCAGCAGGCGGAGATACACGGAAAGATGTTCAGCTTTAGGAATCATTTTCTCAAAACCCATGCAGGCAATATGCACTGCAGCGGCATGGGCGCCCATATCGGCATTACCTTCATTGGTGCAAACAACAAAACCTCCTGTTTCGGCCACCGCAAAATTAACCCCGGTAATGGCCAGGTCTGATTCAATGAATTTACTTCGCAGATGCTGCCGGGCTGCTTCTGTTAAATACTGGGGATCGTTGTTGCCTTTTTCTGTTCCAAGATGCCGGTGAAAGGTTTCGCTTACGTCTTCTTTTTTTAAATGTATGGCGGGTAACACAATATGACTGGGTGGTTCATCACGGAACTGTACGATCCTTTCTCCCAGGTCGGTATCAACCACTTCAATTCCTTTTCCGTGCAGGTATTCATTCAGGCCGCATTCTTCGGTGAGCATCGATTTGCTCTTTACTATTCGTTGAATGGAATTTTTGCGAATGATCTCCAGGATAATTTCGTTGTGTTCTTTTCCATCAGCGGCCCAATGAACGGTGATGCCATTGGCTATTGCTTTTTCTTCAAATGCTGTTAAGTATTTATCTAAGTTGGAAAGTGTATGCTCTTTTATTTGTGAGGCCCATTCTCTTAGTTGTTCCCACTCTGCAACGCCATGCGCCGCTTTATCTCTTTTTTCCCGAACAAACCAAAGGGTCTCATCGTGCCAGTCGGTTCTTGGTTCATCCTTAATAAAGGCGACAGCGGCCTTGGAATGTGATGCGGTACTCATGCCTTACTGCTGTTTAATATTTCTGCAATATGGATTGTCTTAATGTGGCTTCCCTGTCTTTTTAAAATTCCTTCCAGGTGCATCAGGCAACTGGTATCGGCGGCGGTAATGTATTCCACTTCATTAGCGGCATGTTCCCGAACCCGGTCTTTTCCCATTTTTACCGATACGGCTTCTTCAAATAAACAAAAGGTTCCGCCAAAGCCGCAACATTCATCACTGCGTTTTGGTTTTGCCAGTTGCAACCCGTTCACCATTCCCAGCAATCGTTCGGGTTTTGAAAAAGACGGCTCCATTAATTCACTCATTGAAGACAGGTTCAAACCCCGTTGCCCGTGACAACTTATATGCAAGCCGACTTTATGCGGGAAATCAGCATCCAGTTTTTCTATTTTTAAAATGTCGGTTAAGAATTCCGTCAGTTCATAGATATGCTGCTTAATGTAGGTTGCTTTTTGTTCATCTGCATCCTGCAGGTGTTCTTTAATATGCAGCACACAACTGCCTGAGGGAGCTACTATATAATCCACCCCTGAAAAATTCTGTACAAAATTTTTATCGCAGCCTTTTGAGAATGCAGCAAAGCCGCTGTTGGCCATGGGCTGGCCGCAACAGGTTTGGTTGAGCGGGTATACCACTTTGCATCCTGATTTTTCAAGCAACTCCATTGTTGCTCTGGCAACACCGGGATAGAATTGATCTATATAACAGGGAATGAATAAGCCTGTTTTCATTACGTAAAGAGAATTATTGAACCTGGTTTAAAATATCCGGTATCTTATAATATTTCAGTTTCACCATATCAGCAGGAACCGGATGTGTATTCCATTCATTATGTATGGCCAGCGCAGCGCCCATAGCGGTTGCCTGGGCCACAGAAGCTGCATACACTTCTATGTGGGGAAACGAAAGAGCGAGCAAATGCATATACACGGCATTATTGCCGAATCCGCCATCTACAAAGATGCGGTTAACAGCAGAACCCGTGATCACTAATTGGGTGGCGGCAAGCTGTTGCTGCATGATATCAAGCATCAGGCAATGATAAGCTTCTTCGTAATTTTTAAACCCGGCCAGTTCTCTTTTCCCAAAACCAGAAGACGGCAGGTGCCCGTTGTTTTCGTAGGCCTGTTTTTCAAAACGATATCGCTTTTGCAATGATGCTACAATCGTTCCATCGTATTGTACTGTTTTATAAAAGTCAACAGGCTTATTAAAATGCGTTGCCAGTTCTTTCACCTGCAGTTCATGCTCGTGCCCGGCAAATAAACGGGATGCTTTAACAGGCCGTCCGTGGTATTCCATGTAACAAAGGCAATCTTTTTTCAACTCATCGGTGGTAAGCGGCGTATCGTTGAACGGGTTCAATGAAATGCACCAGGTGCCGGTAGAGATCAATATAAAGGGTTCTTTAAATACCGACAGGTATGGGATCAGCGCCGCTGAGCTGTCGTGCAGGCCCGGCCCGGCTTTTATAGTTCGTTCGCAAAAAACAATCTCCGTTGTTTTATATGCCGGAACCAGCGGCGCCAGTTTCTTATCAATACCTTCAGCAGTAACCCAATGGTGATAATCATTTTTCCCGTAATCCCACAATTGTGTATGGCAACCAATGCTTGTTATGTCGGAAAAGGATCGTTTTGTGATAAGAAAACTGATATACTGCGGCAGGTGCAATGCAAATTGAACTTGAGCATAAAGAGCCGGTCTTTCTGTTTTCAACCGGTACAACTGCATACCTGAATTTAAACAGCCCAGCACCGGCGATGCGGTTTCACAGGATATTTTCTCAGCGCCGCCATATTTATCATACAGTTCATTTCTTACGGCTTCGGGGTAAGCTTTGAGATAATTATACAAAGGAGCCAGTACTTTGCCCTGCTCATCAATATATACCAGGCTGGCGCCATAGGCAGAAAAATTCACTGCCCTGATATCAAATTCGGGCACCTGAATAATTTCTGTAAGTGTTTTGATGACCCATTGACTAAGCCTGTTCACATCATCGCAGGCGTCGCCGTCCTCATCGTTGATCTCATCAAACTGAACGCTGCGTTCCAATACGATCTTATATCCTTCATCCAGCAGAAAGAATTTTTTATTGGTCTTGCCAATATCAAATATGGCGATCACGGCCGTGGTCATAAGCCTGTGGCGATCGTTTTAGCGCCCCGCTCTTTAATTAACTGTTGCCTGATCTTCATCGACCGGAATAATTCCAGCGGTCTTAATGCGCCGCCCGACAGCATCCTTGCTTCAGCGATCAATGGCCGTACATCGGTACGGTATGCTGCCTGCAGGATCTCCTGCGCCCTTACCACATCATTTTCCTGCTGGGCGTTTTTCAATGCCTTTGCATCAACCAGCAATGCCTGTGCATAGGCGATCATGATGGATTCAATAGATTGCAACAGGTCTTCCAGCGGATCTTTTACATTGTGCGATGCATCGATCATCCAGGCAAGGTCGGCTGCATGGTTCATTCCTTTTGCATCCATGCCTTCCACCAGTTCGTTGAAAATAAGAAAGAGCTGGTAGGGGTTGATGCTGCCAACAGTAAGGTCGTCATCGCCGTACTTTGAATCGTTGAAATGAAAACCTGCCAGTTTATTTTCCATCAGCAGCAGGGAAACGATCTGTTCGATATTGGCGTTCGGTAAATGATGACCAAGGTCAACTAAGGTATAAGCCTGCGGACCTAATTTAGAAGCGTATAAATATGATTGTCCCCAGTCTCCCACCGACATGGAATAGAAATTAGGTTCAAATGCTTTGTATTCAATGAACACTTTCCAATCAGCAGGCAACGCTTTATATATCTCCTGCAAACTTTCTAATGTTCGTTGAAAGGCGCCGCGGAAATTCAATTGGCCGGGAAAACAGGATCCATCGGCCAGCCACACCGTTAATGCTTTTGATCCCAGCGAAGCGCCCTGTTTGATCACTTCAATATTATGATCGATGGCCTGCCGGCGTACGCCGGCATCCACATGTTGCAGTGAACCGAATTTATAACTGTGCGGCTGATCGGGCTGGTCCTGGAAGGTATTGGAATTAACGGCATCAAATTTTAACCCGTTTTGCTCGGCCAATGCTTTGATGGCACTGGCATTGGTTGGAATATCCCAGGGAATATGTAGGGATATGGCGCCGCTTGATTGATTGAGTGCATGCAATAAACCAACATCCTCTATTTTTTCTTCCAGGCTGCGGGGCTCGCCGCCACCGGGGAAACGGCCAAAGCGGGTGCCGCCCGTACCCAGTGCCCAGCTTGGTATGGCGATCTGGAATGCAATTAATTTTTCAAGAATGGCCTGGGTATTGTCAGTTCCTTTCCTGAAAAAATCAAATTGTTCTTTATGCCCGGCCAGTTGTTTGGCATTGTATTCCTGAATAACCTGTTTACTTAATTGCATGGAGTTAAATTTATGGCAAATAAAAAACTTCTTTCAAAGGTATGCTTAGCGGTGAATTATCTGCATTGGTTTCCATGATATCGCTCATATAGGCCCACCATTTCTGCATAACCGGATGAGCAGGCAAATTATCCAATGCGACGGCATCTTCAATTTTTAATACGCCGAATAAGCTATGGGTGGTCTCGTCTAAAAAAATAGAATAGTCGTTTATCCCGGTTTCTTTCAGCAACTGCTGCAGTTCGGGCCATAATGCATCGTGGCGTTTCTTATATTCCTCCACACATCCTTTATGTAACTGCATTTTAAATGCTACTCTTTCCATTGAACGGGGTTTAAAAAAAGGGCTGATAAGCCAGTGCTGTCATCAGCCCCAAACTAACGCATATGAGAAAATTACTTTCTTCTGCTGCCGGTTGAAAAACAACCACGGCAACCAATTACTTTATTAAAGACCTAAGTTTAAAAAATGGGTTGACAGACTAGACAATCATCAACCCTTGGATTGCTTGCTATATAAACTTAGTTTGTGTTCTATCTAACAAATGCTGCGGCTACCCCGCCATCCACATTCAATACATTACCGGTTGATTTATTCAAAAGTCCGCCCACAAAGGCAAAACATGCATCGGCAATATCGCCCGGGTTAATGATCTCATTAAGCAAGGTACGTTTGGCATAAAAAGCCGGCAGCTCTTCCACCTTTATCCCATAGGCTTTTGCCCTTCCTTCTGCCCAGGCGCCTTCCCATATCTTACTGTCGCTGATCACGGCATCGGGATTTACCACGTTCACACGGATGCCGTCTTTCCCCAGCTCGGCTGCATTTAACCGGCTCAGGTGTAACTGCGCCGCTTTTGCCGAACCATAACCGGCATTGTTGGGTCCGCTCATCAATGCATTCTTACTTACAATATTGATCACATCGCCTCCCCTGTTTTGTTTGCGCATTACTTCCACGGCGGCCTGTGTTACCAGGAACTGTCCTTTCACCAGTACATCATATAAAATATCCCAGTCTTTTGCCGTATGTTCCTCAATAGGTTTGGAGATGGATAAGCCTGCATTGTTCACTACAATATCAACGCCGCCAAAAGCAAGGGCTGCGGCGTCGTATGCGTTGGCGATGGTGGCTGCATCGGTAACATCAAGCAATTCTGCTGTAAACACATCGGCCCCGTATTGTTTTTTAAATTCTTCTATGGCCAGTTCCAAACGGGAGGCATCGTTATCGTTGATGATGACACAGGCGCCTTCGTTCGCAAATTTTTTAGCGATGGCTTTACCAATGCCGCCGGCGCTGCCGGTAATAAGAGCGATCCTTCCCGACAATGCTTTTGGTTTGGGCATGCGCTGCAGCTTTGCTTCTTCCAGCAGCCAGTATTCAATATTGAATGCCTCTTGCCTTGGTAAGGAAGTATATTCCGAAATGGCTTCCGCCCCTTTCATTACATTGATGGCATTGATATAAAATTCCGAAGCCACCCGGGCCGTTTGTTTATCTTTTGCAAAGGTGAACATGCCTACGCCGGGGTACAGAATAACAACCGGGTTGGCATCTCGTATGGCCGGACTGTTTGCATGTTTGCATGTATTGTAATAATCCGTGTACATTTTCCGGTATGCTTCAAACTGCGGAACCAGTTTTTCTTTAACGGCTGTTGCGGTATTCAGGTCTTCATCCGGCGTTAAAGCAACGATCAGCGGGCTGATCTTTGTACGCAGAAAATGATCGGGGCAACTGGTGCCCATCGGTGCCAATCTATCCAGGTCGTTTGAATTGATATACTCCAGCACCCGTTCATCATCCGTAAAATGACCGATCATATTTATTTGGGAAGAACACAATCCCCTTAATACCGGCGCCAGCTTCGCTGCCTGCTGCCGTCTTTGTTCTGCAGGCAATGATTTTATTTTAGCGCCGCCAAACACCGCTCTCTTTTTTCCGGTATGATCCTGCAGGTATTGGGCGCAACGTTCAATTACTTCTAAGGTGTTTATATAACTTTCATACGCCGTATCGCCCCAGGTGAATAAACCATGCGATCCCAGCATGATGCCCCGTATGCCGGGATTTTCATCCAAACATTTTTTCAGTTTTAATCCAAGATCAAAACCAGGCTTTTGCCAGGGCACCCAGCCAATGGTGCCGCTGAATAATTCTTTGGTGATGCGTTCGCCGTCTTTGGCAGCTGCAATGGCAATGGCTGCATCGGGATGCAGGTGATCGATATGTTTAAATGGAAGAAACCCATGCAAAGGGGTATCTATCGAAGGCGCTTTGGAAGCAAGGTCATAAATACAATGATTGAACAGTTCCACCATCTCGTCTTCAAACTCGAGGCCCCGGTATACATTCTTTAAACTGCGCAACCTGTCTACATACAAGGCCGCCAGTCCGCTTCGCTTCATGGTACCCAGGTCGCCGCCGCTTCCTTTTACCCACATCACTTCTGTTTCGTTGCCTGTAAGCGGATCTTTGGTGACCGCTTTGCAGGATGTGTTACCACCGCCGTAATTTGTCAAACGCAGATCAGCTCCCAGCAAATTGGAACGGTATACCAGCAAGGCCACTTCATCGCCGGCCATTGCTGCGGCTGTTGCCTCATCCCACAGGTAACTTACGTGTTTAAAGTTTTGAACTATTGCCGACATATACAGTATTGTTTTTTTGTTTTTCGATTAATTCTTCATGCAACCGGTTGCCGTAGCCTACTACCACAACAGAAAGTATAATGGTTGCTATACCTATAATAATTGTATTTCTTGTTCTTTTACTAACGCCCTTCCATTCGTTGGAAACAATACCCCACATATTTGCCACCAGTATGATGAACGACATGTGCAGTATCCAGCTGCTGGCTCCGTTGCCCAGTTTGCTTTCTCCCATTCCGTAAAAAAAGAATTGAAGAAACCAGGTAGTGCCTGCCAGTGCGCAGAGCAAATAATTTTTCAGTAAAGGGGTCTTTGTATTTGTATAATCCCCGAATGATCTGTTTCGTGCATTCAGGATCATACACCATATAAAGTTGGTGGCCAGGCCGCCCCAGAGAATCACAACAAATATCACGTTGTTCCTGAAGAGGAATTCTCCCTGCCCGGGATTGGCTGCTTTCCAGGCATCATTGGCCGCTTCGCCCATGGTAGTTCCGGCTTCAATACCAAAACTGAAACAGGCGCTTAACACACCCGATATAACCGCCAGTATCAAACCCAGTGTTATTTTATATTCACTGCCCGATGCATCAACTTTTGCGCCGCCCAGTTCTTTGTCTTTCATACCACCTGCTTTACCGCTGATGATGATGCCAACAATGCAAAGCAGTAAACCCACCAGCACAAACTGGCCCCAGGCAGTACCAAAAAGATCAGCGATGGTATCCTTTCCTTCTTTGGGATTGATATAATAATATACCGAAGGAACCAGGGCGCCAAAAACAGAACAAAGACCCAGGATGATGGAACTGCCGAGTGAAACGCCGAGATACCTTACACCCAGGCCGTACGTTAACCCGCCAATTCCCCATAACAGGCCCATTAAAAAAG
>DAOQRQ010000008.1:0-1224 GCA_035355815.1 Ferruginibacter sp.
AGATATTGTTGCGCTGCGGGGCGGCTGGTGGGGAAAGAATGCCTTGTTTCCTTTCTCACTTATAAAAAATAACGGCAACAATACGTTTGAAGATGTAACCATCGAATCGGGACTTTATTCTCCCTTTCCCACACAAACAGCCAGTTGGGGAGATTTTAATAACGATGGCTGGCTGGATCTTTTTGTGGCACATGAAAATTATCCCTGCCAGTTATTTGTAAATTATAAAGGAAAGTTTAAAGAGGAAGCTGCCAAATACGGGCTGAATGTTACTCTTTATATTAAAGGATGTGTTTGGGGAGATATCAACAACGATGGTTTTCCCGACCTGTTCATTTCCACCCTGGGCTCGCCCAATAAATTATGGCTTAATAAGCCAGGCGCAGCGGTCGGCGAACGGATCTTTGAAGACATTTCAAAAACGGCGGGCATTGAAGAGCCTATGTATAGTTTCCCTGCCTGGTTCTTCGACTTTGACAATGATGGATGGCAGGATATTTTTGTTTCGGGTTATGATACAAAACGTTTTCCGCTGGTAGGTGAGGACGCTGCCCGTGAACTGCTGGGTATGCCGGCATTGGGTGAATTGCCAAGATTATATCATAACAATGGCAACAATACATTTACTGATGTAAGTGCTGCATACGGCGTTAACCATGTGAACTATACCATGGGCAGCAATTTTGGCGATATTGACAACGATGGCTGGCTGGATTATTACTTAGGCACCGGTGCTCCTGCCTACCAGGCCATTGTTCCTAATAAGTTTTACCGGAATATAGCCGGAAAGAAATTCGAGGACATCACTTATGCCACTAATACCGGGCATATTCAGAAAGGCCATGGCGTGGCATTTGCAGATATTGATAACGATGGCGACCAGGATATTTATGCCGTGATGGGCGGCGCTGTGGAAGGCGACCGGTTCCGGAATATTTTATTTGAAAACAGTTCCGTTACCGGTAACAACTGGATAAAATTAAAACTGGAAGGAACCCGTGCAAACAGGGCTGCGATTGGGGCACGGGTAAGGATAAGAGTAAAAATGCAGGATGGCAGCTCTCAGGATCTTTATCGTATCGTTTGTACAGGCGGAAGTTTTGGTTCAAGCCCTTTGCGGATAGAAGCCGGGCTGGGCAAAGCTACAGCCATTGAAGAAATTGAGATCAAATGGCCGAATGCAAAGCAAACAGTTGAGGTTATAAAAAACGTTTCAATGAATTC
>DAOQRQ010000008.1:1324-23847 GCA_035355815.1 Ferruginibacter sp.
TATTTCTTCATGGCATCTTCACTTAACTTTTTGTCGGAAGCTACAATACAATAAGTATAAGGCTTGTTAGCGATGTTCTCGCTGTGGAATTGTTTTAATTCATTATAGCCAACCTTGTCAACAGCTGCATATATTTTCTTACGGATGTCTTCATTCAGTCCTTTCTGCTGTGCGGTAAGATAATTAAAGATGATGCCATCCTGAGTGATGCGTTCGGTTTCGATATCTTTTTTAATACCGGCACGGGCAAATTTGATATTCTCTTCTACATTGGGCAGATCGTTCAGCAATTCATTCATGGCCACTATGGATTCGTTGAACTTATCTGCCTGGCAACCTACATAAGCCAATGTATAGAACGGATCTTCTTTCTTATCAGGCTTTGCATAAAAAGCAAAGGTGGAATAAGCCAACGCTTTTGATTCCCGGATGGTTTGGAATACCAATGCGCCCATACCGCCTCCAAAATAGTTATTAAAGATATCGATCACAGGTTCTTTGTCGGCACTGTAGCTTGTTGTATTTCTTACCCAGCGTATCTCCGATTGTACCATGTTGTAATCAGCAAAAAGTATCTGGTTGCCTGCTTGAGTGGCCGGGGTGAATTTCGCTTTATCTGCAGCCGCTTTAAAGGTAGCCGGTATCTTGTGATCAGCCTTTAAGCCAGCAGTTAACTGTGCCAGTGGTTGCGGACCATAGTACAGTATCTTATGAGAATAGCTGTTGAGGTCGTGCAGAATACCAACCAGTTCATCAGCGGTGATACTTTTTAACTCTTCGTCGCTTAACACATAATTGAATGGGTTCTTGCTGCCGAATCTGGCATAACTCACCAGGCCGTTCATGATAGCGCCTTTGTTTGCTTTCGCATCCGTTCTTGATTTGGTTATTCTTGCCTTTAATGATTTTAATGCATTCTCATCACCTTTGCAGTTCCTGAGTACATCTTCAAACAATTTCACGGCAGCTGAAAAATTTTCCTGCAGGCCTTCGATCATAACGGTTGTGTATTCTGTACCGGCATTCACATTGAAGCTGCAGGCTATTTTATAGAACGCTTTGGTTATTTCTTCGGCGCTCATCTTATCGGTTCCCAGGAACTGCAGGTACTGTGCAGCCAGGCTTAGTTTTTTGTTATTCCAGGTACCCATATTAAAGCGGTAACGAAGGCGGAAAATGCTGTTGTCTTTATTCTGCACATACAGCACTTCTGCGGGACCGATGGTTGTTTTCTGAAGGTCTTTGCTGTAGTCGAGCCAAACCGGCTTAACGGCAGTGGCCGGCATATTGTTCACCTGCTTTACAAAATCAGATTGTGCATCACGGTTTGTTTCAACCGGGGTAATGGGTGGCTTTTCAACCTTTACTATATTTTTATCTTCCCCTTTGCGTTTTAAAATGCATACATAGTTGTCGCCAAAATATTTATTGGCAAAAGCAACAATGTCGTTTTTGGTGAGCTTTGATAGCTGGTCGGTATAAGCCACCATCTGTTGCCAATCTCTTTCAGAAGTGAATGCATCCATCAGGGTATTGGCCCTTGAGCCGTACGACTCATTTGATAATAAAATGGTCTTCTTAAGGTTGTTGATAATAGCCGTGATCAGTCCGTCATCAAAATTCCCTTTCTTCAGGTTTTCAATTTCACCAAGCATCAATGCTTTTACATCCTCCAGGCTCTGGCCAAGGGTTGGCCTGCCCTGCATATACATGATACCATAGTCGATCAGGGTGAATGTTGATGCAGAAGCACCAAGTAATTTTTGTTTTTTTACCAGGTTCAGGTCCATCAAACCGGCCTTGCCGTTGGTGAGTATCTGTCCAACCAGGTCGGCCAGCAATACGTCTTTTGATTTATTACCCGGCAGCCTGAAACCAATGGTTACATTCTCTGCATCGGGGCCCACCACTTCTACAGCAATGGGCGATGTAATAGGTTGCTCTGGTTGAAATGTGTATTTAGGTACTGCTTTGTTCTGCATGTACGAAAAAGTGGCGTCCACCTTTTTGATCATCTCATCAGCATTAAAGTCGCCGCTCATGATCACGGCCATATTATTGGGTACATAATAATTGTTGAAATATTTCCTGATCTCCACCAGCGAAGGGTTCTTCAGGTGCTCGATGGTTCCAATGGTTGTTTGCAGCCCGTAATTATGATTCTTGAATAATTCAGCGAACAGTTTTTCAAACACCCTTCTTCCGTCATTATCCAGGCCCCGGTTTTTTTCTTCATACACCGCTTCCAGTTCGGTATGAAATATCCGCAGAACCGGATTGCGGAAACGTTCCCCCTGCACTGCCAGGTATTTATCAATGGCGCTGGCCGGCACGTCGTCGGTATAAACCGTTTGTTCAAAAGAAGTAAAAGCATTGGTACCCTGTGCACCCATCGACGACATCATTTTGTCGTACTCGTTGGCAATAGCATATTTTGAGGCCACGCCCGATACCGAATCGATCTGGTGATAAATGGCTTTGCGTTTTTCAACGTCGGTTGTTTTATTATACTGTTCATACAATGCATCGATCTTATCCAGTTCAGGTTTTTCCTTTGACCAATCCAGTGAACCGAATTTATTGGTGCCCTTAAAAAGCATATGCTCTAAGTAATGCGCCAGTCCGGTGTTGGTGGAAGGATCGGTTTTACTGCCCGCCTTGGTAGCCACATAACATTGAATGCGTGGATCCTTATTGGTAGGACTTAAGATCACCGTAAGGCCGTTCTTCAGTGTATAGAATCTTGCCTTGGTGGGATCGTTACTTACGTATTTGTATGTATAACCACCCGAGGCAGCCGTTTTCCATTCGTAGCTGCCGGTTTGGGCATAACTGCAAACGGTGGTGAGCGCCAGTGCCGCCAGCAGGAATGATTTGATCAATCTCATAGAAATTATTTTAAAAATTAGTGAGGCGTAAAATTAACGGTATTGGACAAGCAATTTATTACCGTTCACAAAATTTTTACATTTACTTTTGGCAAAATTTCAGCGGGCAGATATGAAAAAACTCTTTAAGCTCCTCCTCCGTACGGCCCTGGTGCTGTTTATACTGGTTAATGTGATCGTTGTCTTTCATGCCTATAAGTTCACCCATTTTTACGATAACGGCTCGGTTACCATAAAGCCAAAGGAGGAAAAGACAGGCTGGGATAAGGCCAAAGAGATGTTCTTCGGCATCAATGCTGTAAAACAGAAAAATACGGTAACTACCGACTCCGGTTTTCAAACCATTTATTTAACTACAAAAAGCGGACTGAGACTGGAAGCTTGGTATTTGGCTGCCGACAGCGCTGTGGGAACAGTTTGCCTTTTTCATGGCCATGGTGGAACCAAATCTGGTGTGATCAAAGAAGCAGAAGCATTCCGGAAGATGGGGTACAATGCCTTTTTACTCGACTTCAGGGCGCATGGCAACAGCGAAGGCAATACCTGCACCATCGGTTATAACGAAGTGGAAGATATCAAGCTGGCGTATGATTTTATAAAAAATAAGGGTGAAAAGAATGTGGTGCTGTGGGGAATATCCATGGGTGCTTCCACCATTACAAAAGCAATTAAAGATCATGCATTAACTCCAAAGAAGGTAATTCTTGAAATGCCATTTGGCACCATAGAAGATGCCGTAAAAGGCAGGTTGAAGATAATGGGATTGCCTCCACAGCCATTGGCCACCCTGCTCACATTCTGGGGAGGAACGGAGAACGGGTTCTGGGCTTTTAACATGAAACCGCAGGAATTTGTAAAAGATATGCATTGCCCGGTATTGCTTCAATGGGGAAGAAACGATCCAAGGGTTACTAAAAGAGAAGAAGATATTTTATTCGGCAACCTTGGAACGGCTGATAAAAAATTTGTAGTGTACGAAACCGCCGGTCACGAAAGCCTCTGCAAAAAAGAACCGGAAAAGTGGAAAACAGAAGTTTCCGCATTTTTAAAATGATCCATCCCAAAAACATATCCATTCTTGATTACACCTACGACCTGCCGGCTGAACGGATAGCACTGCACCCCCTTGCGGAAAGGGATTCATCAAAACTGCTTGTTTATAAAAACGGGCAGGTAAAAGAAGCTGTTTATAAAAACATAGATCAATTCCTGCCTGCAGCCAGTTTACTCATCTTTAATAATACCCGGGTCATCAATGCAAGAATTCTTTTTCAAAAGGAGACCGGCGGGGTTATTGAGATATTTTTACTGGAACCTTACAACGCTGACCATTCAACCGCCTTGTCTGCAACCGGCAAAACTTCCTGGAAATGTATGATCGGCGGGGCCAGTAAGTGGAAAGAAAAGAATTTAAAATTAAAAATTAAAAATGCAGAATTAACGGCTTCGCTCATTGAAAAGTTAACCGATGCCTATGTAGTGGAGTTTGTTTGGGCGCCGGGTGAATTGAGTTTTGCAGAAGTATTGGAACATGCCGGTGAAATTCCCCTGCCACCATACATCAAAAGAAAACCGGAGAACGAAGACCGCAGCCGTTACCAAACCATTTATGCCAAAGACGAAGGCTCTGTGGCAGCGCCTACTGCCGGGCTTCATTTTACACAGGATATTTTAGACAGGATCGCCGAAAAGAATATTCAAAAAGATTTGGTAACGCTTCATGTGGGCGCCGGCACCTTCAAGCCGGTGAAAGCAGCCAGGATGGAAGACCATGAAATGCATGCCGAATGGATCGAGGTTAATGCAGGCATGATCAGGCGGTTCCTGGCTAAAGGAGAAGAGCCGGTTATTGCCGTTGGCACTACTTCGCTGAGAACCCTGGAAAGCATATACTGGATGGGAGTAAAAACCATGCTGCGGCCGGGAATAAAACAACTGCAACTCACCCAATGGGAAGTGTATGAAGAGCCGCTGGCCGGTACTGCTGTTTCTGCAAAGGAGGCGCTAACCTCTTTACTGAACTGGCTGCAGGAAAATAAACAGGAAAAATTGTTTACGCAATCGCAAATACTGATAGCACCCGGCTATTC
This sequence comes from Ferruginibacter sp., assembly GCA_035355815.1. GTDB lineage: Bacteria > Bacteroidota > Bacteroidia > Chitinophagales > Chitinophagaceae > Ferruginibacter. Next base: position 6,303 of record DAOQRQ010000008.1, read on the forward strand.
TTTTAAAATAGCGGACGGCATCATCACCAATTTCCATCAACCCCAATCTACCTTGCTGTTACTGGTTGCTGCTGCAGTTGGCTATGACTGGAGAAAGATATATACATATGCCCTGGAAAATGACTTTCGTTTTCTGAGTTATGGCGATGGAAGTTTATTGTTCATTGAAAAATAAAATCAGGCGATCATTCTGCCTGCATTAATTTTACAGATCACGCACACGTTCATATGACACTGAAAAAAATAATACACACTCTTTTCGACAAAACCGGCATCTATATTGGCAAGCGTCCTGTACACAACGGCAGGGCAAACTTCCGCATCGATGGGTTGAACTATGGTTTTTCCTTTCCCTCTGCCAACTATACCCCCTGGCTGGGCGATGCGTCATTCATGAATATCTACAACCAGATAAAAGACAATACACTGGTTGATATTTACCGCTGCCACGAGCTTTGGCAATTGGTTCATAAGATACATGTATTGAGCCCCGGTGCAGCCATTTTGGAAGTGGGTGTCTGGCGTGGGGGAACGGCCGGCATCATGTCGCAGCGCCTGGTTGACCTGAAGAGTACAGCCACTTTATATCTTGCTGATACCTTTTCTGGTGTGGCAAAGGCCGGCTCTAACGATAGTTTTTATACCGGCGGCGAACACAGCGATACCAGCCAGCAGATAGTGGAAGATGTTTTAAAGAATAAAAGCCGTTACCCGCATTACAAGATCCTGAAGGGAATTTTCCCCGAAGACACGGCGCATGAAATTGCCGCTACAGAACAATTTGGCTTATGCCATATTGATGTGGACGTGTACGACTCTGCAAAAGATATTCTGGAATGGGTATGGAGCAAGCTGATCGTTGGAGGCGTTGTTGTTTTTGATGATTACGGGTTTCACTCCTGCACGGGCGTGGCAAAACTGGTGGAGGAATACCGAAACAGGACCGACAGGCATATCATTCATAACCTGAATGGCCATGCGGTGATGATAAAACTGAACTAAAGCAAGATTTACTGCTGAATAGTAACCGGTGTACCTACAGGTATATAACTGAACAGGTCCTTCATCTCGGTGTATTTTACCGAAACACATCCATCGGTCCAGTTATAAAAATTATCGATCGTCCATTCTTCCTGCGGCCGGGTGGCATGGATGGCAATACCGTTACCGATCCGGGCATTCTTTGGTATCAGCCCCTTTGCCTTTCTTTCTTTGAATCGCTGATAGCTGATGTCGTTGGGGTAGTCAAGCAATAATTCGGGACCCCATTTTGGATGTATCTTTTTCAGGATCACTTTAAAACTTCCGTCGGGTGTTCTTTTGTCGCCCTCTTTCATTTTATCACCCAGGTCTTTGCTCCCGAAAACAATGGGGTATGTGGCATACCATCCTTCCTCATCATACACTTTCAGTTCGTAATCACTTTTATCAACGATTATATAATAAGGATTTTCGGTGCTGTCTTTTACAACAGACCTTACTGTTTTGGATACCGCTGTTTTTTTAACCCCGTTCCTTTTCTTTTTAACCGGCGGAATAAAGGAAAGGGCAGTAAGTACACTGCCTAAAAAAATAACCTGGAAAAATGTAGACCCCTTCATTGGAAAAATAATTTTTCTCTATATGACAAACGATGTGCCACATAAAAATATTTTAATCTGCCCAGAAACATTAACAAAAATTAGTCAATGTGGAAAAAAATAACCGCTCCCGGCAGGGCCGGGAGCGGCATGATAAACTCATCCCTCACCCACGTTGGTAAAAACCGCAGTGGGTAAAGGATTGAGTGAGAGAGTATTTTTACCAGTTGCTGAAGCGGAGCCCTATCGTATAAGGCCGCATGTCGAGTGTTTTTTCGTATATGGATTTAGGGCTGTAGGATCCGTATAACCGCACGGGGCCCAATCCCAGTTCTGCTATATAAGAGAACTTAAAGCGTTCCAGGTCGTAGTCGCCTTTGTTTATGCGCTTGCCCCTGTCGCCGCTTTTTTGTTTGTTGCGCTGGCTGTACAGGTACCCCGCACTTACGCCTACACTGAGGCTTACTCCTTTATTATGACGGGAGGGATGGGAAGAAAAATTCAGCATCAGTGGAACAGTCAGGTAATCGGCTGCCAGTTTATTTTTGGTAAAGGAGATGGAATCCCGGAAAATAAAAGGCGATGTTCTTACCGCCGGCAAATTGCTGTAAGGCTCGGTGCCGCTTTCTTTATAACTGATCGTTGATTTATAGCGGTAGTTATTCAGTTCCAGGCCCAGTCCGTATTTCAGGTTCACGTGATGCTTTACCAGGTTAAGCCGCTGCATAAATATCCAGATGTTCACGTTTATGCTTTTTCCGGCACGCAACTTAAAGTCGCTCTTGCTGAAAGCAGGGTACCCAGGCCTGTTGACCAGGTATCCACCCATTCCCGGCGCACTGTAATTCGTTTTATCATCGTAGTTGCTGAACCCAAGGTCGAGTATTCCCCAGTTGGTACTTACATTGCGTAGCTTTTTGGGCGAATGATCTCTTTTCATTTTCATACTTCTTTCACCACTTCCATTTGTTTTTCCTTCTTTTACAATGATCATCCCGCCGATGCGGATGGTGTCTTTTTTTTCCTGTGCCGATACGGTCAGTACGGTTAAGCAAATAATTGCCGTTGCTAATAGTAATGTTAGCCTTTTCATGTGTTCTGTTTTTAAAGTGATTATTTTAATGCGATCTCAAAGCCGGCCACTTTCAATCCATCGCCGGTTTTTATATTGGCGTTACGGCTCAGCATCCTGGTTGCTTTGCGTATGAACCCGCCCAGTTTTGTCCGCTTTACCTTGTCTTCATCCATATAAAGCAAACGATCGTTATTATTTTTCTCGTCTGTATAAACCACCGGAATGGCGGCTGTAATAGCTGGATCAGTAATAACAGGATTTGTCTTCACCACAATATCCTTCACCCCGGAAGTGTTGATGCTGTTGGTTTCAGGTTTTACGTCTGTAACAGCATATTCGTTACGTTCGTTCCTGTTAATATTTTCTAAATACGATTTAGGTAGATTATTGCTCGGTTTCTCTTTGTTCCCCTGTGTTGCAATATTGTTTTCCTGCCTGTTGTTATCCTGGTTCTGTACTGTATTCTTTTTACCTGCCCGATTCAAACTTTCGCCTGGCTGTTCTTTTGTATTCCTCCCAGGCGCTTCAATAGTTGCTATCCCTTGTGATTGATCGGCATTCCCTTGCAGCGGCTTAATTTCAGCTGGATCAGCACCGCTATCATTCTTTATTTCAACAGGGCCCTTGTTTCCTTTCGCAGGGTTGCTGTTTCCTTTTACAAGGCCTCCTTCGGTAGCGGTTGTTGTTTTAGCGCTGTTATTATATACGGTCACTCCTGTCCACAATCCAAAGCCCAGCAAAATGGCTGCTGCTGCAACCCGCCACCATTTCATACCAACTACCCGTGTGGCTTCTGTTCTGTATAAAGACCTTTTATCGGCAAATACGATCGATGTTTCCGGTTCCAGCTTTGCCTGCCTTAAACTATTCCATTCTGCCGCAGCTGATTTATCGGTGGCCAGCAAGGCTTCCACCGTTTTCTTATCTGCCGCAGATAATTCATCATCGGCATATAACAACAGGTTTTCCTGCAGGGCAGAAATGCCGTCTTCCATATATAACCAGTCTTTCTTTTCCAGCACCACATCATCTGCATTGAGAACCGTATCCTGCAATAAGGATAACTCCATCTGCAGATCCGGGTTTTCCTGCACAAACAACTCCACAGCCTTCCTGTCTGCAGCAGATAATTCCTTATCTACATAAAGCAGGAAAAATGTTTCGTAATTATGTCTGTCAATGTTCATGGTTCGTGGTTCGTGGCTGATGGCTGATGTTCTTACTATGAACCATCAACTATTAACTAAATAACGTTCTCAGGACTCACTATATACTCCCTCAATTGCAACCTTGCCCGGTGTAAATAAACTTTTACCTGGCTTTCGTTCAAATTGGTTATCTGGCCGATCTCTTCATAGCTATACCCTTCATAGTCCTTCAGCAATACCAGGCTCCGTTGCTGTTCACTCAATTTGGCCAGGGCCTCATTCAATATCCGCTTGGTATCGTGTTTTTGAGATGTCGCCCCTTTGGCGCTGTCAGTAAATTCATCCTTCAGCGTTATCCGTTTGTTCTTCCGGATATGGTCGATCATCTGGTTATAGGCGATCGTGAACAGGTAACTCTTGCTCTTTTCATTCTCCACTTTGTCCCTGCTGATCCAAAGCTTTTCAAAAGCCCCCTGCACTACGTCCTTTGCATCCTCCATATGCCCCAGGTTCTTGAGGATAAAGCGGTACACATTGTCTGCATACAGGTTTACACATTCATTATATTCTCTCTCAGTCATAAAGCTTTGGGGCGGTTAAATTAGCTCCTGTTGGGTTGTTTTGAGTATTATACGAAGTTGGATAATAAAATGTTACAGGAAAAGGGAAAAATGTTATTTTTTATCCCCTCCGGGGACCGGAAAACTGCACAGGATAGAATCACGGATGACACAGATGTAGCTGATTTGCACTGAAAATCCGTTCTCACCTGCCTCATCTGTGTCATCAGCGTTCTATTTTAGCCTAAATTTGCCCCACCTAATAATTGCATATATGAATGAGAAATTTGTAGCCCGGATAGCCAATGAACTGAAGGAAATTGAGGCTGCCGGCCTTTTAAAGAAAGAACGGATCATCAGCAGCGAGCAGGGGGCCGAGATCGTGGTGAACGGCAAGACCGTACTGAACTTTTGTGCCAATAACTACCTGGGACTTTCCTCCCACCCCAAAGTGATAGCCGCCGCCAAAAAGTACATCGATATCCGGGGATATGGGATGAGCAGCGTGCGCTTTATTTGCGGCACCCAGGACATTCATAAAGAACTGGAGAAAAAGCTGGCCGATTTCCTCGGCACAGAAGATACCATTTTATACGCCGCCGCTTTTGATGCCAATGGCGGGGTATTTGAACCCCTGTTTGGAGAAGAAGATGCCATCATCTCCGATGCACTCAACCATGCATCCATCATTGATGGCGTTCGGTTATGTAAAGCACAGCGCTACCGGTATGAGCATAACAATATGGCCGACCTGGAAGCAAAACTGAAAGAAAGCGCCCATTTACGCAGCCGCATCATTGTAACCGACGGAAGCTTTAGTATGGATGGAACGATCGCTCAATTAGATAAGATCTGCGACCTGGCAGATCAGTACGATGCCATTGTAATGATCGATGAATGCCACAGCAGCGGATTTTTAGGAAAGACCGGGAGAGGAACGCATGAATACCGCGGCGTAATGGGAAGGATCGATATCATTACCGGCACACTTGGCAAAGCACTCGGTGGTGCCAGCGGTGGTTTTACATCAGGCAGAAAAGAGATCATTGAAATGCTGCGCCAGAGAAGCCGCCCTTACCTGTTCAGCAATACCTTGGCGCCAAGTATTGTAGGTGCTTCCATTGCCGTATTGGATATGCTGAGCGAAACAACCGAACTGAGGGATAAACTTGAAAGCAATACCAAATACTTTCGAAAAAAAATGACTGAAGCCGGCTTCGATATAAAACCCGGCGACCACCCGATCGTTCCCATCATGCTGTACGATGCGGTACTGGCCCAGAATTTTGCCGCTAAACTTTTAGGCGAAGGAATTTATGTGATCGGGTTCTTCTTCCCGGTAGTTGCAAAGGGACAGGCAAGGATCCGTGTACAATTAAGTGCAGCGCATGAACAAAGGCATTTGGATAAAGCGATTGAAGCCTTTACTAAAATCGGAAAGGAATTGGGTGTACTTAAATAATCAAACATGTCAGAACAATCACAAACCTTTCTCGCCAAAAGCACCGTTAAAGCTGCCGACCTGGAACACCGGCGTAAGATCAATTTCAATATTGGTAAATACAATGCGGTGGTGCCAAAAGGAAAAGAACAGTTTGCCGATGTACACCTGGCCAGGGAACGGGCCAAAAATGTGAAATGGCGTGCTATTGAAACACTCGACCAGCAACTGGAAGAATTTGAACTCAACTTCACCAAACGCGGCGGTAAAGTGATATGGGCCGAGAACGGCGAACAGGCAATAGAAGAAGTGTTAAAGATATGCAGGGAAAAGAACTGCGGGTCGCTGGTGAAAAGCAAGAGCATGGTCACCGAAGAGATCCATCTGAATAAAGCCCTGGAAGCAAACGGTATTGAAAGTATAGAGACCGACCTGGGCGAATACATTCAGCAACTGGACGGCGAAGCGCCTTATCATATCGTAACCCCGGCCATGCACAAAAGCAAGGAAGACGTGGCCAGGCTCTTCAATAAAAAACTAGGTACGCCGATCAATTATACGCCCGAACAGTTAACGTTAAAGGCAAGAGAGATTTTGCGGGAAAAATATGTGCAGGCCGAAGTGGGTGTTACCGGCGCCAACTTCATCATCAGCGATATCGGCGGCATTGCCGTTACCGAAAACGAAGGCAATGCAAGATTGAGTTGCGCTTTTCCAAAAACACATATCGCCATTGTGGGTATTGAAAAGATGATACCCTCCATTACCGACCTGGGATTATTCTGGCCCCTGCTCTCTACTTTCGGTACCGGCCAAAAGATCACGGTTTATAATACCATCATCACCGGGCCAAAACAGGAGAATGAACCCGACGGCCCGGAAGAAATGTATGTGATATTACTGGATAACGGCAGAACAAACATTCTGCAGAATCCAAAACAGCGGGAAAGCCTGTACTGTATCCGTTGCGGCGCCTGCCTCAATGCATGTCCTATTTATAAGAACATCGGCGGCCATGCATATGGCGCTACCTACAGCGGACCAATCGGCAGTGTCATCACACCACACCTGCAGGGTATGGAAGAATTCAAACACCTGAGTTATGCTTCTTCACTTTGCGGTAATTGTACCGAAGTTTGTGCGGTGAAAATAAACCTGCACGAACTGTTGCTGGAGAACAGGGCCGAATCGGTAGAAGAAGGATTGACCAGTTTCAGTGAAAAAATGGCCTGGAAAGCCTGGCGCATTGCCAGTTTAAAAAGGGGTTTTATGAACCTGGGTAACGGAAACCTGAAGAACAAAGTAGTAAATGGGATGTTCAAAGGCTGGAAAGAGAACCGCAGCGATCTTAATTTCAGTCAAAAAACATTTAACCAGATGTGGAAAGAACGATTCAAAAAATAGAAAAATAACAAACAGAAAAGGTCCTGCTGTGGCGGGACTTTTTTATTTTGTGCAGGAATGGTATTGATCTATTCACATATTACCTCTCCCCGGCTTCAGTATATCTGCTCCTTTTTATTTAAAGAATTAATGGGCGTTGATTTTTCAATAACGATCGACTCCGAACAATTCAGGAACTACGGGGGAGTAAAGATCAATTACAGTGACCAGGAAATTCAACATTCAACATTCAACATGAAGGGCAACAGCCTGTTATTCGACGAGATAATCATTCAGCAGGAGATCATCTGTTTTGATGTAAATGGTAACAAGGCATTTTTCCGCACACATAATTCCGATTTTCCCTTTGATATTTTTGCCGCCTCTTTTTACCTGCTTACCCGCTACGAAGAATACCTGCCGCATGAAAAAGACATGTACGGGAGGTATGCTCACGGGAATTCGCTCGCTTTCAGAGAAGGGTTCCTGAACCTTCCGCTCGTAAATATCTGGGTGAGGGAATTTGCAAAAAAACTGAAAGAAAAATTTCCAATGTTCAATGTTCAGCTCCCAATATTCAACTTTGAGCCGACCTATGATATTGACATTGCGTACTCCTACAAATACAAGGGCCTGTTGCGGAACATCGGTGGATTTATAAAGTCGCCTTCGGCAGAACGGATAAAGGTACTGGCCGGATCGGCGAACGACCCCTTTGACTCATACGAATGGCTGCACCAATTACATCAGCGATACAACCTGCAGCCGTTGTATTTTTTTTTAGTACCTGAAAAAAACGGCCGGTACGATAAAAATATCCTTCCGCATAAAAATGCTATGTGGAAACTGGTAAAGCTGCATGCCGGAAAATATTCCATTGGTCTGCATCCATCCTGGCAAAGCGGTGATATGCCCTCGCTGCTGAAAAAAGAAAAAATGCAACTGGAGGCGATGGCTGGCAACGATGGGATCAATATCACCCGGTCACGGCAACACTATATCCGCTTCGATCTGCCCGGCAGCTACAACAAACTTATTGAAGCCGGTTTTACCGATGACTATTCCATGGGTTATGGCAGCATCAACGGTTTCCGGGCTTCGGTGGCTTCTTCATTCAATTGGTATAACCTGGAGGAAGAGGAGGAAACTGCTTTACGCATTCACCCGTTCTGTTTCATGGATGCCAATGCTTATTACGAACAAAAGCAGGATACTGCCAAAACGATAGAAGAGCTGATGCATTACTTATCTGCCTGCAAAGGCGTGAACGGCACGTTCAGCTGCATCTGGCATAATAATTTTTTAGGTACTGCAAAAGAATTTGAAGGATGGCGGGAGTTATATGAGCAGCTTATTGTTCAGGTTCAGCGATAACCTTCTCCCGGCTTTTCTTTATACTGTAGTTCACCAGGAACACCCCCACCAGGGTTACAATGGCCCCCCATAAAATATTCATGGTTAGTTTTTCACCCAGTACAAGGGCAGCAGTAACCATGGCTACCAGCGGGTTGATATAAGCATATAAAGAAGATAAAGCAGCCGGCAGTTTTTTCATGGAATAGATAAATGCAATAAAAGCAAGCAAAGAACCGGCAAGTACTAAATACGTGATGGCCAGCCACGAGTTTGTGGTAATTTCCCCAAAAGGAATGGTTGGCTGAAAGCCCTGCGAAATAATGAACAACATCACCGAGCCCAGCAACATTTGCCAACCCGTGGCATTATAGGGATTCATGTTGAGTTTATTCCTTACAATAAAAATGGTACCTACGCTCCACGAAAGCATGGCGATAACTGAAAGCAATACCCCGAATAAAAACCCATCGGGATGATGCTGAAAGGCGCTTTCATAAAACACAATGCCAATGCCGCTGATGCCCAGCAACAGGCCGATAAATGTTATTACATTAAGATTGCGGTTCTTGAAAAAAAGCATTTCAATGATAACAACACTTAATGGATACAGGGCGCCTATCAAAGCGCTCAGCCCGGTTGGGATATAATTCAGGCTCCAGGTGCTTAACCCGTTTGCCATCACAAACATCAGCACCGACATCATCAGCAGCCAGCCAAACTGCTGCCGGGTAGGAAAACCGATCTTTTTATAAAACAGGAAGAACAGTACAAAACAAATACCACCAAAAAACTGCCGGATAGAAGCCATCTGTAAAGCCGGCATATCGGTAACAGCGATCTTACTGGCAACCCAGGTAGTACCCCATACGATGCTGGTAATGCCCAGCGCAAGGTATCCGCCCGCTTTGCCTTTTGGTAAGTTATTGCTGATGTTCATGTATCAGTAATTAGTGTTTAAAGTGCCTGAGCCCCGTTATCACCATGGCCAGGTTATTGGCCTTGCAATAGTCCACCGAATCTTTATCACGTATGGAACCACCTGGCTGAATGAACGACGTTATGCCTGCTGCATGAGCGATCTTCACACAATCATCAAAGGGAAAGAATGCATCACTTGCCAGTACCGCCCCGTTGAGATCAAAATTAAATTGCTTCGCTTTTTCTATCGACTGCCGCAGCGAATCAATACGGGATGTTTGTCCGCAGCCTTTGCCCGCCAGTTGCTTATCCTTTACCAGTGCAATAGCATTGCTCTTTAAATGTTTGCAAACGATATTGGCAAATACCAGGTCTTCTTTTTCTGATGCCGTGGTTGTTCTTCCACCTTCTTCTTTCCACTCAGCAAAATTACCCGTGTCGTTTTGCTGGGTGAGTATGCCATTCAAAACCGATCTGAACTGGTGCGTTGCCGCCGGTTTGTTTTTCAACACCAGCAGTATCCGGTTCTTCTTTGTTTTTAATATCTCCAATGCATTGGCATCAAAAGCAGGGGCGATCAGCACTTCAAAGAATATCTCATTAATGGCATCGGCCGTCGCCTTATCAACCGATGCATTACAAACCAGTACGCCGCCAAAAGCGCTTTCAGGGTCGCCGGCCAGTGCTGCATCCCAGGCTTGCTTCACCGTTGCCCGGGAAGCAATGCCGCAAACATTGGTATGCTTGATGATGGCGAATGTTGTTTCTGTGAATTCGCTGATGATCTGTACCGCCGCATCGGCATCCACCAGGTTATTGTAAGAAAGTTCTTTGCCGTGCAGTTTCTCAAACACTTCATCCTGGTTACCGTAAAACACCCCTTGCTGATGCGGATTCTCCCCGTAACGCAGAACCGTTTTTTCTTTGCTGAACGGATTGATGAAATCAGATTGATTAAAATAATTGGAGATAGCAATATCATATCCTGTGCATACATCAAATGCTTTGATGGCAAACAGGCGGCGTTGTTCCAGTGTGGTCTCTCCTTTTTGTTGCTTCAGGATCTCTTCCAGTAAAGGATAATCTTTTTTGGCAGCTACCACGGTAACCGAAGCATGGTTCTTTGCCGCAGCACGGATCATGGAGGGTCCGCCAATGTCAATTTTTTCAATGATGAGTTTTTCATCAGTGGTAGAAGCCACGGTTTCTTCAAATGGATACAGGTCAACGATCACCAGGTCTATCTCGGGTATGTTGTACTGTTTCATTTCTGCCACATGCTGTGCATCATCCCGTTTGCCCAATATGCCGCCAAATACCGACGGGTGTAATGTTTTTACCCTTCCTCCTAAAATAGATGGATAGGTTGTAAGCGATTCAACAGGCACGCAGGGCACATTCAGTTCTTCAATGAATTTTTGTGTACCCCCGGTTGAGTAGATGGTTATACCAAGCTGATGTAACTGAGTAATGATGTTTTCCAGCCCGTCTTTATAAAAAACGGAGATAAGGGCCGACTGAATTTTTTTCTGCATGTGTGATGATTGGAGTGGATCTCCCGGGAAGGTCCGGGTCCGTAATTAAAATTAAGCCGCAAATTTATGGAATTTTAGCAGCGCCCGTTTATGATTTTAGGAACCAATTGTGAATAATGCAGCAAAGACTGGGCTGCCATACATTTAGTGGCTGGAAAAATAGATCTCTGTTCGTGAATTAAGCTGTACTTCCCGTGGATTATTGCCTGCATTTAATGGCCGGTTAAAGCCAAAGCTTTTTACCGATTCGATCCTGGAGACATCTATCCGGCGGGATAAGAAATAATTCTTAACGATCATCGCCCGGTCGGCCGAAAGCCGGTTACACACCGAACCAATACCCTCTGTTTTATACGCATGCCCTTCAATGGAAATATTGAGCGAAGGGTTTTGTACAAGAATATTGATCACGCTGTCTAATATTGTATAGCTGCCGGTAAAAAGATTGGATTGCTGTACTTCAAACGGCACCAGTACAAATCCTGTGTTGGGACAACCATTTTTTTCCTGGTACCCATATTCATCCGGGCATTTGTCTTCCGTATCGGCAATGCCATCGCCATCCCGGTCGGAGATAATTACTTTTTCAGGCACGGCCGGGTAATTAAGCGTGATCTCGGCCCGGCAGTTTATTTTAAATCCATCCTTATCAACCCCCCTGTATAAAGGCTTTGATTTACCATGACCTGTTACAGAAATAACCTGAGAGCTGTCGATACCCCTTCCCATGATATAGGTTTGAATGAACAATGCCCGGTTGAGAGAAAGATAATAGCAGATGGTATCGCTGCCTTCATCCTTATAGGCATACCCATCGATGCTGATGGTGACCACTTTGTTTTTTTTAAGGATGTTGATGATACTGTCCAGCACATCAAAAGTAAACGTATGGTAAATGGCAGACTGCTTATAATCGAAGCGGATCAAAACCGTATCCTTTTCCTTATCGGGGTGATTGGCAGTGCATACCGGACCGGCAAAAGATGCAGAACAACAGGCAAACAACAACAGGATCAACAACAGCCGGGCAAAATTCATTTCGTAATAATATTTAATAGCTGTGCAAATTTAGTTGCTCCCTGCTATACTAAAAGTAATTTGGTCAAATTAACAGGAAATTAAAGATGCAACTTACATGCCAACATCGTGTACAAATGCGCCATGGCTGGCAACAGAATGGCCCCGTATGTTCAATACCCTGCACTCTTTCAGCCACTTTTCTGTCTGCCAGGCAGGGTTCGATGCATCAAATACATATTGATTGCAATGGAAAAGTTTTGCCAGTTGTGCAATGGTTAGCCTGGGGCTTTTTGAAATGATCAGTATATCAAGACGGATCTTTAGCGCTGATAGTTCTTTTTGTAGGGGCCTGTCAATGATCGCCAGCCTTGTATCATAAAACTGGTAAAAAATACCGTTGCTGAAAAGGGCATTCAACGAATCCTTCCTGTTATAAAGCTGCAATGCTATCCGGCCCGGTTTCAGGTGAAAATTCTGCAGCAACCCGTCTTGCAATAAAACACTGTCGCCCACAAACTGGTAGTCTGATCCGCTCACCAGGTCAATGGCCTGCTGCCTGGGCACATTGTACACAACGATCTTTTGCTGCTTCATCACTTCCCATTTATTATAAGCCATCAGTACAGAAAAAGCGAGCAGGCTCATCAAGCCAAACCTGAATGGGTTTTTGTTTTTGCTCAGCAGCCAGAAACTGAAGCCGGTGACTACCGCATACAACAACCAGGTAGAAAGAACGGTGGCCGGTATCTTATCCCATACTGCGAAAGGAAACCCGTTGATATAAAGAATGGTTTTGTTCATTACCCAAACCAATGCACCCACCAGTTTGCCCAGCCAGGTACTTATAAAAGGCATCCATGATAGCGCCACCAGCGCTATCTCTGCATAGAGGATGACAGCCGATAACGGAACGGCAATGATATTGGTGAGCAAGAACAAATTGGGGAACTGGTGAAAATAATAAATACAAACAGGGAAGGTAAGCAGTTGTGCTGCCAGCGAAACCGCCATTAACTGCCAGGTTTTATCAATGAATTTATTTTTTATGTAGAAGATACTATAAATGGGTTTTTGAAAAACAACAATACCAATTACCGCCAGGTACGACAATTGAAAACCTACATCCCAGAGATAATACGGATCATAACAAAGCATTACAAATGCCGAAGCGGCCAATGAACTGAAGATGGATGCCGGTTTCTGAAAAATTATTTTGCCCATTGTAATGAACGTGAACATTACGGCCGAACGGATCACCGAGGCCGAACCTCCGGTAAGTAAAGAGAATATCCAGAGACAGGCCAGTATGAGGATGGCCTGCGGCCATTTTGATCTTTTTACCAATGGAATTTTTGTAAAGAACCACAGGAGCAATACATATATCAACCCCAGGTGCATACCTGAGATGGCGATAATATGTACCACACCGGTATTGCTGTATGCCTGCACCAGGTCTTTATCCAGGTCATTGGTATAGCCGATGAGCAGGGCTTCGGCTATACCCAGTTCATCTTTGCCTGCATTTCCGGTAATGATCGTTTTTTGTAAAACCGACAGCACATATTCTCTTGCACTAAAAATGAACCGGCGGAACCGGCTGCTGCTCTCAACCCGGGCGCCGGCTTTTACCCAATCCTTCTCTTTTAAAAAAACGTTATGAAAGATCTGCTGAAAAGCCGCATAGCGCTGGTAATTAAATGCGCCGGGGTTACCGGAATTTTTTATGGCCTGCAACTCTTTTTGGATCAACACCCTGTCGCCGAATTGCAGGTTATTACGGAAACTGTCTTTTGAAAAATAAAGCAACAGTTTTCCTTTGCAGGCGATCATTGTATCATATTGCATAACGGCTTCCACAAAGGCTTCTGCTTTAAAGGACCGGTTCTTTTCCACCAACGGTTCATCAATACGAACCAACAGGTAATCTCCCTGTTTATAAAAATTACCATACCAGTCTGTATGGTGCCGCATATCTTTTTGCCAGCTTATCAATAAACCAACAGCAGCCAGCAACAAATGCAATACAAAGCCCTGTAAAGACTGAAGCTTAAACCGCAATGAAAGCGGAAGAAGAAAGAACAACCCGAATGAAACAGCAAATGAAAACAAAGAGAGCAGTATCACTGTAAGCGGGAAGGGCAGGTACCATTGAAGGATAATGCCTGCTATAAAAGGTAAAATGAGCCGGGTGAAAGGCGCTTTTTTCCGAAGGGGTATGCCGTACCTGGGAGACATACAACAAAATAAATACAGGGGCAAGTTGCCGCCATGATTTATTTCCCCTTAAAACATGTTTTTAGCCTGCTGACTGGCAATGCCGGATTTTATCCCTGTTCTAAAGAACGGCAATGAAAAAACAGGGAAGAGAAATTATTTACTCAGGTGCATACTCCGCTCTTTATACAACGTGCGGAAATAAGGATCACGCAGGTCTTTAATAAAGCGGATGGCTTCGCCGGTGCTCTTCATCTCGGGCCCAAGTTCTTTATTCACACCGGGGAATTTATTGAAAGAAAAAACAGGTTCTTTAATGGCAAATCCGGTTAGTTTTTTATCGAACGTAAAATCTTTGAGCTTATTAACCCCCATCATGATCTTGGTGGCAATGTTCAGGTATGGTATCTGGTATGCCTTGGCAATGAACGGCGTGGTGCGGCTTGCCCTTGGATTGGCTTCAATCACAAACACGTTACCATCCTTAATGGCAAATTGTATATTGATGAGTCCGTTTATGTTCAGGGTTCTTGCAATTTTTTCGGCATACTCTTCCATGGTTTGAACGATCAACGGCGACAGGTTGAATTGCGGCAGTACGGCATTGCTGTCGCCGCTGTGGATACCGGCGGGTTCAATATGTTCCATCACGCCCATCACATGAAATTGTTCGCCGTCGAAAATGGCGTCTATCTCTGCTTCCTGGCAACGGTCGAGAAAATGATCAATTAAAATTTTATTGCCGGGTAAATGTTTGATCAGGCTCAACACACCTTTTTCCAGGTCTTCGTCGTTTATCACAATACGCATCCGTTGTCCGCCCAACACATAACTGGGCCTTATCAAAACGGGATAACCCACCTGGTTGGCCACTTCAATGGCTTCGTCGGTATTATAAGCCGTACCATAATTCGGGTAAGGGATTCCCAATTCTTTCAGCTTATCGCTGAACCGGCCCCTGTCTTCGGCAATATCCATATTGTCGAATGAAGTACCGATTATCTGTATCCCTTTTTCGTGCAGGCGCTTGGCAAGCTTCAATGCCGTTTGTCCGCCCAGTTGCACAATAACACCATATGGTTTCTCATGTTCTATGATCTCCCAAAGGTGTTCCCAGAATACGGGTTCAAAATAAAGTTTGTCGGCAATATCAAAGTCGGTGGAAACGGTTTCGGGATTACAGTTCACCATGATGGCTTCAAAGCCCGATTCTTTGATGGCCTGTAAACCATGTACACAGCAATAGTCAAATTCAATACCCTGGCCAATGCGGTTGGGTCCGCTGCCCAGCACAATGATCTTCTTTTTACCCGAAACAATGCTTTCATTACTGAGCAGTTTGCTTTCGTTAGCCGGCTTGTTTTCAAAGGTTGAGTAGAAATAAGGTGTTTTCGCTTCAAACTCTGCGCTGCAGGTATCCACCATTTTATACACCCGGGTAAGCCCCATGGCCTTTCTTCTTTCATACACCTGTTCGGCATCTTCTTCCTTCATAATACTCTTAAGCTGCTCATCGCTGAAGCCCAGGAATTTTGCTTCTTTCAGCAAGGCATCGGGTAATGTTTTCAGATCGTATTTGGCGATTTCTTTTTCGCAATCGCATATTTTTTGAATCTGGTAAATGAACCAACGGTCTATTTTGGTGCTTTCACAGATACGTTTAACGCTGGCGCCGGCCATCAGGGCGTCTTTAATGCGGAAGATCCTGTCCCACTTGGGTATCTTAATGTATTCCAGTAATTCTTCTGTATGCATCAGGCTCTTGCCATAGTAACCAAGGCCCACCACTTCATTCTCCAGGCTCTGACAGGCTTTTTGCACCGCTTCAGCAAAACTTCTTCCAATGCCCATCACTTCGCCCACGCTTTTCATCTGGAAGCCGAGCGTATCTTTCGCCCCTTTGAATTTATCAAAATTCCAGCGGGGGATCTTTACGATCACATAATCCAGCGCCGGTTCAAAATAGGCGGATGTTGATTGGGTGATCTGGTTCTTAAGTTCATCCAGGTTATACCCGATGGCCAGCTTGGCCGCAATCTTTGCAATGGGGTAACCGGTTGCCTTGCTTGCAAGCGCCGATGAACGGCTTACCCTTGGATTAATTTCCACCACGATCAGTTCTTCCGTTTGCGGATTAAGTGCAAACTGAACATTGCAACCGCCGGCAAAATTTCCCAGGTTACGCATCATGGAAATGGCTGTGTTACGCATACGTTGGTAGGCCGTATCGCTTAGTGTCATGGTTGGCGCTACGGTAATTGAATCACCGGTATGTACCCCCATGGGATCAAAATTTTCCACGCCGCAAATGATCACCACGTTATCCTGGTTATCACGCAGCAGTTCCAGCTCAAATTCTTTCCATCCCAGCACGGCTTTTTCTACCAGTACTTCGTGGATGGGACTTGCCGTGAGGCCGGCATTCAGTGCTTCATCCAACTCGTCTTTAGTAAATACAATGCTGCCGCCGGTACCACCCAATGTAAAGGAGGGCCTTAATACAAGCGGAAAGCCAATCTGTTGTGCAAATTCCTTTCCTTCTAAAAAAGAGTTGGCAATTTTTGCCGGGCAAACAGAAATTCCCATTTCTATCATCCACTGGCGGAATTTTTCCCGGTCTTCTGCCTTATCAATGGCTTTGATATCGACACCGATCAACCGAACGCCAAATTTTTCCCAGATGCCCAGCTCGTCCACTTCTTTACAAAGGTTCAGGGCTGTTTGTCCGCCCATGGTGGGCAATACCGCATCAATCTGGTTTTCTTCCAGTATCTGCTCAATACTTTCCACGGTAAGGGGCAGCAGGTATACCCGGTCGGCCATCATCGGGTCGGTCATGATAGTGGCGGGGTTGCTGTTGATAAGAATAACCTTAACGCCTTCCTCCCGCAGTGATCGGGCAGCCTGGGAACCGGAATAATCAAATTCGCAGGCCTGGCCAATGATAATGGGGCCCGAACCTATGATCAAAACAGATTTAATGGAATTATCTTTTGGCATACGCAGAATGGCCGATGATGTGGCGTGCAAAAGTAATTGTAAAAGATGTAAATAAAAAACTCATCCTCTTAAAGAATGGGCACCAGGATATCCCATTCGCCGGCTTCAAAAATCTCCACGTCAACACTGGCGTTGCCAAAATAAAAGCGGGCACGGAAAGGAAAGTCTACCCCACGGAATATGGTCACGTCTTTATTGCTGATGGTGGAACTTGCCTTGTATAAGAACACTCCCTTTATTATCTGAACGTCGGTCATCGTTGCTAAGGCTTTGTTACCCCGGCTGTTCAGGGGGCCGGTGCCTGTTAAAAGAGTG
>DAOQRQ010000009.1:0-1529 GCA_035355815.1 Ferruginibacter sp.
CGGCCATGAAGAGGCGTATATCACCGATATAGATACGTACAAAAAGAAGATAGAAGAGACCATGAAATATGGGGGCGACCAGTTGTTATTGCAAGGGGGTCATCACCCGGAGTTAGGCCTGGATTTTTATGTGGGTCTTTTTAAGGAATTAAAATCGCTTTATCCCAATATCAAACTGCATACGCTTGGTCCGCCGGAAGTGGCGCACATAACCAAACTGGAAAAAAGCACACACAAAGAAGTACTAACGGCACTAAAGGCTGCGGGCATGGATAGCTTACCGGGCGCCGGCGCCGAAATTCTGAACGACCGGGTTCGCCGGCTGATCAGCAAAGGAAAATGTGGTGCACAGGAATGGCTCGACATCATGCACGAAGCACACAAACTGAACATCACCACATCGGCCACCATGATGTTTGGTCATGTTGAAACGATCGGGGAACGGTTTGAACATTTGGTGAAACTGCGGGAAGTGCAAAGCCGCAAACCCGCCACCGCAAAAGGATTCCTGGCTTTTATTCCCTGGACCTTCCAGGACGTGGATACCCTGCTGGCTAAAATAAGGGGCGTTCATAACCTTACTTCTGCTGAAGAATACATACGGATGATCGCCATCAGCCGCATCATGCTTCCCAACATCATCAATATCCAGGCAAGCTGGCTTACCGTTGGAAAACAGGTGGCGCAAACCTGCCTGCACGGCGGCGCCAATGATTTTGGCAGCATCATGATCGAAGAGAATGTAGTAAGCGCTGCCGGGGCGCCTCACCGCTTTACCTATAAAACCATCCAGCAGTCCATCAAAGACGCCGGCTTTGAACCACAGTTGCGTAACCAGCAATACGAATGGAGAGAGATCCCTCAATCCATCGTTGAGCAGGTGGTAAATTATTAAAGCAGTTACCTCATGAAATCAAAAATGGAACCCAAAAAATTATTGCAAAGCTTCCGTAAGCTGGGTATTGCAGAAGGTATTTCTTTCCTGGTATTATTACTGATCGCCATGCCGCTGAAATATTTCCTGGATATACCCGAAGCCGTTCAGGTATGCGGCTGGATACACGGCATGCTGTTCATTCTCTTCCTTTGGTTCGCTTTCTTTGTAATGAGTGAGTTTAAAAAAGGATTCGGCTGGTTGCTTAAAGCCTTTGCCGCCGCACTTATTCCCCTTGGCACCTTTGTATTCGACAGGCAGTTGAAAAAAGAAGAGCAGGCTTTGTAACCTTTTATTTCAACGTGTTTAAGCTTTCCTTCATAGCAACGTCTCTCCCCGGCTTTGTGAGTGAGCTGAGGACGTTGCGGAATACGGAGCGGAATTCATATTCAACTTCTTCTGATTTTCCTTCATAGCAACTTCTCTCCCAGGCCTTGTGAGTGAGCCAAGGACGTTGCGGAATACGGAGCGGAAATCGTATTCAACTTCTTCTGATTTTCCTTCATAGCAACGTCTCTCCCAGGCCTTGTGAGTGAGCCAAGGACGTTGATTTTTTGAATGCTGGTATCGTTCCTTGAAGACGCAACGTCCTCGG
>DAOQRQ010000009.1:1629-9678 GCA_035355815.1 Ferruginibacter sp.
AGGACGTTGATTTTTTGAATGCTGGTATCGTTCCTTGAAGACGCAACGTCCTCGGCCATTGCACAAGGCTATTTGAGAGACGTTGCTGGGAAACGAAAAGAAGAGCAGGCTTTGTAACCTTTTATTTCAGCGTGTTTAAGCTCCCTGGGTGCTGCGCCAATTATTCCCCGATAAGACAGGAAAAAAAATTAAATTTGAACAGCCTTATCAATACCGGTTACCATGAACAAAATACTGCACGTAAGAAAAGTTTTTTTCTCCCTGGGGCTATTGCTTGTGTTGTGCCCTAACGAATCGAAAGCGCAAAGCAAAGAACAAACGCTTCACAACCTGAATACCATGCTGGTGAATACCGTGATGACCGACCTGTTCACCCCCATCGTATCCAGCCGGATATATGTATATCCAACCATCGCTTTTTACGAATGCATCCGGTACGACGACCCGACCATGACCAGCCTCGCCGGAAAACTGAATGGCTTACACAGCCTGCCTGCGCCGCCGGCCGGTAAAAAAATAGATCCTTTCATTGCTGCCTGTGTTTCTTTTTCGCACGTGGCACAGATCCTTGTAGGCTCGGAATACAAGTTCAGCGACTGGCGCAAGGCATTTGCCGATTCTCTTTTCGCACACGGAGATTCGGTGATGGCGCAGAACTCCATTTTATTCGGCCGCAGCGTGGCCGACAGCATCATTGCCTGGACGAAAAGAGACAACTATCTTAAGTCAAGGGCCATGACCCGTTTTGTATATTCCAGCGCACCCGGCGCCTGGCAACCCACCCCCCTGGATTATGCACAGGCACTGGAACCTTACTGGAATGCCATCCGCCCCATGACATTGAAATCTGCTTCGCAGTTTGCACCAAAAGAAAAACTGGTTTACAACAAGTCAAAAGATTCGAAATTTTATAAAACCGTACTGGAAACGTACAACATCGGAAAAAATCTTGACACGACTCAAAAAGAGATCGCTCTTTACTGGGATGATAACCCCAATGTATCTGTAAACATCGGCCACCTTAATTATTTCATTCATAAGGTTTCTCCGGGCGGGCATTGGATACTGATCGGCCAGCAGGCCTGCAAACAAAAGAACATACCCGTCACAAAAGCTGCACAGGTATATGCGCTTACTTCCATCGCCCTCTTTGATGCATTCATCAGTTGCTGGGACGAAAAGTACCACAGCAATCTCATCCGCCCCATCACCATCATCAACCGCATCATTGATAAAAACTGGACTCCCTATATTCAAACACCTCCTTTCCCGGAGTTCACCAGCGGCCACTCTGTTATATCGAATGCGGCAGCGGTAGTGCTCACCGCTTTACTGGGAGAGAATTATGAATTCACCGACGAAATAGAAATGCAGTTTGGCAACAAAGCCCGTCATTTCAAATCATTCATGGATGCGGCGCATGAATCCACCTGGAGCCGGGTATACGGTGGTATTCATTATCCCGAAACCGCACGCATCAGTATCGTTCAGGGAAAAGAAGTGGGCAACCACGTGTTGAAAACATTATACCCGCAGGCATTAACTAAATAAACAGAATATGTCATCATTGTACAGGCGGCTTGCCTTTTTGTGTTTGTTCATTTCATTAACAGGAATTATCAACGCACAACAGGCAGGCGGCACAAAACTTTTTTCGTACCTGCCCGGAACAAGTACAGGAATAACTTTCCGCAATGATGTGGTGGAAACCGCCAACATGTTCATGTATATGTATGAGAACCTGTATACCGGCGGTGGTGTAGCCCTCGGCGATATCAATAACGACGGGTTGCCCGATATCTATTTTTCTTCCACCCTTGGCAGTAACAAACTATACCAGAACCTCGGTAATTTTCAATTCAAAGACATTACCGAAGCCGCCGGGGTAAACGGCGGCGCCGGTATTAAGACGGGCGTGAGCATGGTTGATATCAACAACGATGGCATGCTTGATATTTTTGTGAACAAATCGGGGTTCAAGGATCCTAAGCTCCGCAAAAAGATGCTTTACATCAATAACGGCAACGGCACTTTCACCGATAAGGCGGCAGAATACGGCCTGGATGAATCAAGTTTTACCATACAATCTTATTTTTTCGACTACGATAACGATGGCGACAAGGATGTTTTCTTTGTTGATCACCCGGATGATTTCAGTAAATCAATGACCATACCGGTTACGGTACTTAATGGCAAAATGGTTTATGTAGAGGATACGGGCACCGTTTATGTAACTGACCGCCTGTTTGAAAACCGCGGGGGAAAATTTGTGGATGTAACAAAAGCAGCAGGCCTTATTGACCGGGGTTTTGGCCTGAGCGCCTCCATTGCCGATATCAATAACGACGGGTGGCCCGATATTTATGTAGCCAATGATTTCAACAAGCCGGATTTTTTATACATCAACAACCGCAACGGAACTTTTACCAACCGGCTTACCGATTATATCAAACACACCAGCTTTTCTGCCATGGGTTCCGATATCAGCGACATCAACAACGACGGGCTGGAAGATATTTACGTAGTGGATATGGCGGTGGAAAATCCCGTGCGGCAGAAACAATTGTTTGCGGTGAACCAGAACTACGACAAGTTCAACATGATGGTAAAGTACGGTTTGTTTTACCAGTATCCCCGCAACAGCCTGCAACTGAATAATGCCGATGGTACGTTCAGCGAAATAGCCAATTATGCCGGCGTGGCAGAAACAGAATGGAGCTGGGCGCCGCTGATCGTTGACTTTGATAACGACGGCTGGAAAGACCTGTACGTTACCAATGGCATCAAGCGGGATATCACCGACTGGGATTACAAGGTATTCATTCTTGATTCGGTTATGCGTACCATGCAAAGCGGGAAAGCAGTTGACCTGAATACCTGGCTGCAAAGCATTCCCGTAGTTCCTACAAAAAATTATTTCTACCGCAATAACGGCACGTTAAAACTCGATAACTATACCGATGACTGGTGCGATGCCCCGGCTTCTTTCTCCAGCGGCGCCGCTTATGCCGACCTGGATAATGATGGCGATCTTGACCTGGTGGTGAACAATGTTGACGGGCCCGCTTTTGTTCTTAAAAACAGTACAAGGGAAATATCAGCAGCTTCCTCCCATTACTTACGCTTTCGTTTTTACAAAACGCCGGGCGCTTTTAATGAAGTGTATGGCGTTACGGTGAAACTGACCGATCAGAAAGGGCAGGTACAACTGCAGCATTATCATCCGCAACGTGGTTTTATTTCCAGTATGGAGCACGTGCTGCATTTTGGTACAGGAACTGAAACAATAATACCGAAAGTGGAAATCAGTTTCCCCGGCAAAAAAAATATCGTACTCACCAATGTAGCTGCCGATAAAGAACTGGTGCTTTTTGAATCAGACGCATCGCCGGCAACTACAACCATTGCAAAAAGCAAGGCCGGGACTTTCAAAGACATCAGCAAAGAACCCCGGTTCAGGTTCACACAAACCGAAAATGATTTTATTGATTTTAAACGGGAGCCGCTCATTCCCTATAAGTGCAGCCGCAAGGGTCCTTATTTTACAAAGGCGGATGTAAATGGAGATGGGCTGGAAGACATTTTCATTGGCGGCGCTGCCGGCTTCGAAGGAAAACTGATGATGCAGGGAATCAACGGATCTTTTACAGAAAAAAAACAAGCAGCTTTTGCGGCCGATAAAAATTCGGAAGACATGAGCTCCCTGTTCTTTGATGCAGATGGTGATGGGGATATGGACCTGTACGTAGTAAGCGGCGGCGCCGAATTTCCGGCGGGCAGTAATTTGTACCAGGACAGGTTGTATCTCAATGACGGCAAAGGAAATTTTACTTCCGCAGCAAAAGCATTGCCGGCAGAAGGCTTTAACGGTTCCTGTGTTATTGCATTGGATTTTGACGGCGATGGCGATTTAGACCTTTTTGTTGGCGGCCATGCGGTACCCGGCGTTTTTCCAAAACCCGACAGAAGCATGTTGCTTCAGAATAACAAGGGTGTTTTTACAGATGTAACCAATGTGTATGCAAAAGAATTACTCAGGCCCGGTATCGTAAACCAGGCGGCCTGGGCCGATATGAATGGCGATGGAAAAAAAGAATTAACGGTCAGCGGCGAATGGATGCCGGTTGAAATATTCAGCTACAGCGACGGTCAGTTTAAAATAACAAAGAACAACATACGCATTACCCTTGCTTCAAAAAAAGACAGTACCATCGGCATGGATGCATTCACCGGATGGTGGTATAATATGAAAGCGGAGGATATAGACAATGATGGCGACCCGGACCTTATCCTGGGCAACCGCGGATTAAACTGCAGCATCAAAGGAGATATCAATACGCCCTGCACCATTTATGCAAAGGATTTTGATAACAACGGAAGTTATGATGCGGTTTTGGGATACTATATATGGGGCAAGTGCTACCCGCTCTACAGCCGTGACCAGCTGATAGACCAGATGCCGGCCATGCGTAAAAAATTCATCCGTTACCGGGATTATTCCGGCAAAACACTCGACGAAATTTTTACCAGCCAGGAAAAGAAAGACATGGATGTATATAAGACCAACTTTTTTGAGTCGGGCATCCTTATCAATGAAGGCAACAGTAATTTTCATTTTATAGCCTTTCCCGAAAAAGCCCAGTTATCTACCAGCAACGATATGGTAATAGACGATATGGACAACGACGGCATCAAAGACATTCTAATATGCGGCAATACAAACGATGCAGCGGTAATGGTTGGCAATATTGATGCGGCCGGCGCCCAGTTATTAAAAGGAACCGGTAAGGGAAATTTCGTGAGCGTATCATCAGCCGAAAACGGGTTGACTGTTCGGGGTGAAGTAAGAAGGATCGTTTACCTGAAAGATAAAAAAGCTTCAACGGTGATCTTGTTGAAAAACAATGATGCGGCCCAGGTATTTGTGCGGGAATGATCTTATTCGATCACAAAACGATAGCCGATTCCCTTAATGGTAATGATCTCGAGTTTGGCATCGCTTTTTAAGTAAGAACGGAGTTTGGTTATATATACATCCAGGTTGCGGGAGTTGAAAAAATTATCGTTACCCCAGAGCAGGTTCAGTATGTCGCGGCGGTCAACGATCTTATCCCGGTTCTCGTACAATACTTTCAGTAATTCGCTTTCCCGGAATGAAAGTTTCCGCTCATCGCCGTTATTCTTCAGTACCTGGTGGTTCATGTGAAATGTATACTTACCAATTTTCACGATGTCTTTTTTATCGCCGGGTTTCTTTTCTCCATTCCGGAAGCGCAGGGCGTTTTCAATACGAACGATCAGTTCTTCCATGCTGAAGGGTTTTCGTATATAATCGTTGGCGCCGGTCTTAAATCCTTTCACCAGGTCATCGGTTTGTGTTTTGGCGGTAAGAAAGATGATCGGCACTTCGCCGTCCACATTCCGTATCTCTTCGGCAATGGTAAAGCCGTCTTTATTGGGCAGCATTACGTCCAGCACACAGATATCAGGGCGATGCTGCTCAAACAAAGGAAAGGCTTTATCGCCATCGGCCTCCATGATCACCTGGTACGACCGGCTCTCCAGGCTTTCTTTTACGATCTTGCCCAGGAAGAGTTCGTCTTCTACATACAGTATTTTAACTCCTGCCATTTTCTTTGGGTAATTTAATGATGAATGTGGTTCCTTTTCCCTCTTCACTTTCTACCTGTATCTGCCCGCCGTGTTCCCTGATAATATGCGCTACATAACTGAGGCCAAGGCCGTAACCTTTTACATTGTGTTTATCGCCCTGCGGCACCCGGAAGAATTTATCAAATACCTTTTCCCTGTACGCCGCCGGGATACCAATGCCTTTATCTTTTACGGTCAGTTGTATCTGGCTCTCCCCTGCTTCTGCATTTATTTCTATCTGTGGGTTACTCTTACTGTACTTTAATGCATTATCCAGCAGGTTATATACCACGCTGCTGATATGCATCCGGTCGGCCATCAGCGAAAAATCAGCTCCTGAAAAATTCAGCTTTACATTGGCGCCTGTTTTTTCAAACTGTAACTGCATGGAGTCGGTTACTTCTTTCAGCAGTTCTTTCAGGTCAAACCATTCGTTCTTAAGTTCCAGTTGCTGCTTTTCAAACATAGAAAGACGAAGCACTTTATCCACCAGCAGCGAAAGCCGGTTCAGCTCCAGCCCGGCAATACTTAAATATTCCTTTGTTCTTTCAGGGTTTTGCAGGGCGTTGAAATTTTTCATGGCTTCAATGGCAACACTTACCGTGGCAATGGGCGTTTTCAGCTCATGCGTTATATTACCGATGAATTCATTTTTAATATCCGTGAGTCTTTTTTGGGCCAGTAAGTTCCGGTAGATGAATACGAAAGAGAGTATGGTAAATCCAATGAGTAAGGCAGACAGCAACAGTTGCATGCCCATCTTTTTAAAAACATAAAGACCGGGATCGGAGAACTCTGCCCGGTAAAACACCGGCTTAAATAAACCAACCGGAACCCGCTTGGTAGAGAACACTCCCCGTGGCTCATTCATTTTTATGGTGTATTTTTTTGCGCCCGAATCCGATTCGATCATAACCGGGTTTGTTTTTATGATACTGAAATCCACGCTGATCCCTTCCTTTGAAAGCAATGCACGGTACATGGAATCAACCGATTTCACCGGGATAGAGTCGGTTATATTCCTGTTCTTAAGGAGGGCCGCTGCAATGCTGGGCGGGGGAATATCATTTTTTGGGGTTGATACATATACGATCGTATCGTTGCTGTTCCTTTTTCCCGGTTCCCCCTCTGAAGAGCTGATCTTTTCCGAATGAGAATCCATCGAGATCACCAGTCGCTGTTTCAAACTGTCGCCCCCTTTTATCTTTTCCACGCTGCTGATAAAGTCGGCCATAAAAAGATTGTCATCCAGTCCGCCCCGCAGCGCCATCGTATCTCCCGAAAAGCGTTGCGCCTGCAGGCGGTACATCGCATCCCGGAAAATAATATCGGTGGTTTTTTTAAAGTTGGTTGTTTCCTCTCCATACAGCTTCCGCATCCAGTAAACCTGGAATGCGATGATGAGCAGGATGGTTGCTGCCATCAGTAATCTGGCTGTACGTAATTTATTCATGAAGCAACAAAGCTACTTGCAAAATAAATACATTTCCGGGTTCATTAACCTTAATTAACCTTAATGAAAGGCTGTTTAACCTGCTTTGGGAGGGCATTCTGATAGTTTTGTACCGTTAAATCTTATCAGTAAAAAAATAAAAAACATACGTCATGAAAAAATTATTTTCGGTATTCACTGCCTTCTTTTTTATACAACTGGCAACGGCCCAGGTAAAAGAAGGAAAGATCACGTACGAACAAACGGTGGATATGTACCGCCGCATCCCGGAAGAGAACCAGCAGTTGCGGTCAATGATCTCCCAGTTCCGCACCGCTAAATTTGAATTGCTTTTTGCCGATAACCAGAGCCTGTTCAAATCGGTGGAAGAAGAACCCGAAATGGCAGAGCAGGGTGCTGGCGGCGGCGTGGTGATACGCATCGGCGGCAGCGCTGAGAATGAATATTACCGCAATTTCAGCATGCAGAAGTCGGTAGAGATAAGAGAGCTGATGGACGACCTTTATTTAGTGGAAGATTCTATCCGCAGCATGGCCTGGAAACTGGAAGAAGGGGAAACAAAGACCATTCTTGGTTATACCTGCAAAAAAGCAACCGCTAAAACAACCCGGGGTACCGATGTAGTGGCCTGGTACAGTGAAGAGATCCCGGTGGCTTCGGGACCGGAGCAGTTCAACGGTCTGCCCGGAATGATCCTGGGCCTTGATGCCAATAAGGGCGAAATTGTTTTTACTGCAAAGGCCCTTGATAAAAAAATTGACCGGAAGAATTTGAAAGTACCCGCTAAAGGAAAGAAAATTTCACACACCGACTTCCTGGCAAAACAGAAAGAAGTGATGGGAAATGGCCAGATGAGGATCGTAAACAATTAGTATAGCTGCTAAAACAAGTAAGCCCGTTGTTCATGCAACGGGTTTTTTATTTCAGCAACAGTTTGCTGAATT
>DAOQRQ010000009.1:9778-15179 GCA_035355815.1 Ferruginibacter sp.
AGAAATATTTTCGTTGTTATTGTATTTTGACTGAAGGAATAATAACCGTTTATGCTGCGGGTACCTGGCAAGAATGGCTGCAAGCGTTTTACCAAGGCCTTCGTCTTTTACCGGCAGATCGGCCCTGATGCTGGCTGCTGCCCTTTCCCTGGTGGGTTTCTTTTTAATGATGGCTTCCAGTGTGGCCAGTTTGCTTTGCGAAATACTGTTTGCTTTAACGGCCTTGCTGTGCAGGCCTTCCAGTTGTTTTTTGCTGAGGCCGCCGCGGTTGCAGTATTGCTGGTACAGGCTGTTCACAAAGTCGGATTGAGGGTGGGCCTGTACCATTTCTTTTAATATATCTAAGAGGATGTCCATATTGTGTTGCTGTGAAAATAAACAATCTTTATTTCCTCTTAGTGATATAAAACAGGAGCCACTATTAAGTGGCTCCTGCTGTGCTTGTTCTTGTGTTCCGTAATATCTTAATGTTTGCCCCGGCCCTTACCCTTGTTCTTGTAATGGCCATTGTGATTCCCGTTATCGTGCCTGTTAACAATGATCACCTGCTGATTGAAGCGGTTGCGGTACCCGGCATAACGGACCCGGTGATTTTTAAACCCCCTGTATGCATAGGGTTCTTTCAGCACAACTTTGTACCCGGTGTACAGGTTATAATGTGAATACATCGGGGGAAGCGAAGAAGAGAATACCCATCCTCCACCTGCCAAATAAACAAACTGCCGGCGGGGTATCCAGTAATATGCTTCAATGTCGGGCATATAATAATATTCTGCATAATCATAGCCGGCTGGGCCCCACTCCGGCTGGTCGCCGATGTTTATATGAACACCTACATTTACCTGGGCCGTGGCTCTGTTTGTAAAAAACAATACTGCAAAAACAAGCAGCATACTAAACAGTTTCTTTTTCATACTATGTATTTTGGTCCGCTTATGTTTTTCAAATAGGGTGCCAGCTAACCGGCATGCAGGCTTATTTTGTTAAAGAAGATGAAAAATGCCTGTAATTCTAA
Organism: Ferruginibacter sp.; assembly: GCA_035355815.1. GTDB lineage: Bacteria > Bacteroidota > Bacteroidia > Chitinophagales > Chitinophagaceae > Ferruginibacter. The sequence goes on from DAOQRQ010000009.1 coordinate 10,794, forward strand.
CCGGATATTAATGTACCGTTAACCAGGAAGGAGTATAATTTAGGAAAGGAGCTTAGGGGATGTTTCTGAAAGGATTTGAATGTTTTTTTCCCGTGATCTTTATTTCATCGCCGATGGATATCCATTTGCCGGTTTCTGTTTCGGGTATGTAGCAATTCACGGTTAAATAATAAAAATGTCCATATTCATTCAATGTTGACCACGCAGGAAGGTTTGCCGCTCTTTCTTTTGCAAATGATTTTGGAAACCCGTGGATCACTTCTCCTGTTTGCGGGTTGCGGGTGGGTACCACACATCTTGCCCTCGGGCTGATACCGTATATTGTGAGATCACCGATCCTGAATTCAACAGCCGTTTCTTCTTCCAGGAAAAGTTTGTCTTCCCAAAATGCCGGCACACCGCTGATCTCTATCGTGGCCCTGAACCGCTTTCTTGTTTCTTCCATATCCATACTGCTGAACCAACCCGAAACCGCTTCAAGACTTGCCGAGGACAGGATAGTTATTCCGGCAACATCCGGTATATCCATAAAACGCCCTTCTGAATTCTGTACAAGTGAAACGGGCATCTTAAAAAAATCAGAGAGATAATCATTAATGCCGGCTATTTCTTTTTGCAGGTGAAATGTATTCCATGTAGTTTCCTCTTCGTCCCTGAAAGAGATCATTCCGTTCTCAATATCAATACCCGATCGCAGTGAGTGTACCCGGGCATTTGATTTTCCGTTCACAAAATCCCCTTCAGCATCAACGATGGCGTATTCCCTGTCGTGCAATAAGCAACCACCGTTTCCTACCTGTGCTTTTTGTAAAGAAACCCCATCCAGTGATTTAACCGGGTAAATAGTGATCTTACTCAGTTCCGGCTTTATTTCAATCGTTTGTGGCATTGTACAAAGCTAAAAAAACCATCCGGCTTTCGCCGGATGGTTTCTACTGCGTTCAGCAGGAACCTCAGAATGTTCTTATCACAGCCCTTGGTCCGCCGCTGCCCGCTTTTTGCAAACTGTAAGTAAACCCAAGTGTAAAATAGCGCTGCAGTGTTTTGTACTGCACATCTTCCACGTAATTGGCATTGCCGTTACGGTCAACACCAATGTTCTGGTTCAGCAGGTCAAATGCGCTGAGTTTGATCTCTCCTTTCTTACTCTTCAATACCTGCTTGCTCACGGAGGCATTCCACAAAGCGATCCTTGTATTGTACCCGTTGCTGCGGCCGGTATAAGCGCTGTAGCTGAATTCATTGCTGATGGTAAAGCCTGCAGGCAGGTTAACGGTGGCATCCATTTCATATACCTGGCGCCAGTAATTATTATTCAGAGATGGTTGTAAGGAGTAGCGTGCATTATTATAGCTCACCCTGGCCCCAATGCTGATATCCAGTATCTCCTTATAACTGTAGCTGGCATTTATTCTTGGCATTAAAGAAAACACGCCGGTCTTATTTTTTTCGTCGTTGATGAAATTAACCGAGCGGTTGTAGTTGGCATTTATTCCAAGGTCAATCCTTGTCTTCAGTTTTTTGATCCGGAATCCCCGGTCGATATTGGCATTGATATTATATACCCCGTTCGCATTTACCGGCATACTTGTCCGGGCGCCCGATGTATTTAATTTATCGCTGCTTACAATGGCATTCTGCGTGGCCGTATAATTCAGGAATACGAACAGGCTTTTTTGCTGCGCCGGGCTGCCGCTAAAGAACTGCAGGCTGGCATTATGTGAATAAGATTGCTTCAGGGCCGGGTTGCCGGATGTAATGTTCAGCGGATCGCTGATATCCTGCACCGGTTGTAATTGTTTGGCTGTTGGTTGCGAAGTGGATGTTGAATAATCCAGCCGCAGCGTTTTCGTTTTGGTGAAACTGTAATTGAAATTGGCAAGCGGCAACAGGTTGCTAACATTTTGCTTCACCCGGAAGGCGCTGTCTTTTAAATGACTGTTGAGCTCGGCGTACTGCATGTTGGCGCCAAGGCCGTACCCGTATTTCTTTTGCTGGGCACGAAAGCTAATGCCGCCTCCCATATAATTATAGGTGTTTTCAAAGGCGTTGCTCAATATCTTATTCATCTTATCGTGTGTACCGCTGGTTTTGTTATAGTCGTAGGTCTTGCGGTCAAGGTCGCCGGTGTTGTTATTATAAAAACCACGGAACTCAAGCAGCGAACGTTTACTCAACGGTTCGGTATAGCTTGCACTGATACCATAGCTCTGTGTAACACTGCTCAGCCGGGTAAGCTGGTCAAGGGTATCCCGCTGGCTGATGGTTCCGTTGCTGAAGAAATTATTGATGGCATTTAAGGTTCCCCGGCCACGGCTGTCGTTATACTGCATCGAGCCGGTGGCAGAAAACGTTCTTCCCTTCTTTTTGAATTTATGACGGTACAGCAATTCCTGGCTGGTTACATAGCCCTCGGTTGAATTGCTGGTATTGGAAAATCCCTCGTTCAGCATTTTATCATTGGGTACAAATGATTCGTAGTCGTTCTCCTTCTTATTGGTTCCTTTCTGGTAACCGAATACCGAAGTAAGTTTTATGGAATTGAACGAATCGATCTTGTGGTCCACGCTGAAGTTAAACCGGTTGCTGCTTGTTTTATTTTTGGTGCTGCTGTTCTGCAGGTATGTGAATTCATTGCCGGGTAAAATATTCTGCCGGTTGGTATTTCTTGTATTATCCAGCGTAAGGTTGTTATAAAAATAGCTGGCATTCACTTCGGTTTTCTTTTTCCAAACATCATTATAATTCAGCCCGCCTGCAATGGTTTGGGTAATGCCCTGGTTATTATTGATGCCGGCAACGGGCAAACCAAATTCATCATCATTACCATTACTGATCACTATCCGTCCGCCGCCGCCACTCATCATCTTCCTCGATTGCCCGCTGAAGTTGAGCATATCCATGATGGAAAATCCCTGCCGGTTGGTATTGTTTGCCATGCCAATGGCAGAAAGTTGCTGATCGCCATTGAATTTATTGATGTTGAACTGGCCATCGTAGCGGTCTTTTGTTCCGGCTGCCAGGCTTGCTTTGCCAAAAGCGGCATTCTTTTTATCTTTTTTCAATTTAAGATTGATCGTGGGTGTTTTGTTGCCGTCATCAATACCAGTGAATTCCGATTGGTCGGACGCTTTTTCAAACACCTGAACTTTGTCAATGGCATCGGCAGAAAGATTACGGGTTGCCATTTTAGGATCGCCGTTAAAAAAATCTCTTCCGTTAACCAATACCCGGCTGATGCGTTTGCCATTCACTTTAATGGACCCGTCTTTTTCCACTTCCACGCCCGGCATTTTTTTCAGCATGTCTTCCACCACGGCGTTGGGTTTTGTTTTAAACGATTCGGCATTGAATTCCAGGGTATCGCCATTAACCACAACGGGTGGCCGCTGGGCGGTAATGGTTACTTCCTGCATGATGGATTTGTCTTTCATTACGATAGCACCCAGGTCGGCATCCGCAGCTACTTCAAAATTTTTCCATTGCGGGTGAAAATTAACCTGCGAAGCAGAAAGCCGGTACTTACCCGGCTTAAGATGGTTGAAACTGAAACGGCCTGCAGAATCGGAACGGGTGAATCCCACCAGCGATGAATCCTTTGCATTCACCAGCGAAACGGTTGCGTCGTTCACCTGTTGTTTCTGCAGGCTGTCGGTCAGTTGTCCTTTTACAGTAAAGCCGGTCTTTTGCGCAGATGCAATGGATGCAGATAAGAAGACCAGGCCTAATAAGAAGATCAGATATTTCATGGCTATACTTTTATTGAGCACAAAAGTATTGTCCATCATCTGCAAAACGGGTTAACCAATATTGGTATAAGGTTAATTAAGGTTAATGTGTTGTGTAATTAAGAATTATTGACTTTCAAAAGGCCCTGCTTTGTGATTCTTTGCGGTTTTTTCTTTGTGACCCTTCAGTAATAAGCCTGCCGAATTATGCCCGGGACAAAATAAACCGCAAAGAACGCTAAGTATTTCGCTAAGAACGCTAAGACGTTTGCTGAATAAAGTGATTTCAACAGAACAACACGTTAAGGCTTACGTATACGGGGCTGTTAAAAAAGATTTAAGAAAGCAGGAGCCGGGCTTTTTATTTAAACCCATAGCGGCAGTACGGGTCTATCATTTCATAAACAATTAAACTATTAGTTATGAAAAAGTTTTTACGCCTCGAAATCTCAACCACAGAAACCATCATCTTTATTGCATTGGTCGGCTGGATCGTTGCTTCCATTTTTGTTCCGCTGCCCGAAGTGAATTCGCTTGGCAGCTAAGATGACCACCCCTGTTTATTCTCAGCAACGTCTCCCATAGCCTTGTGAGCAAGCCGAGGACGTTGCGTCTTCGAAATACGCAACGTCCCTGTCGGAGACGTTGCTGAGAAATA
>DAOQRQ010000009.1:15279-23160 GCA_035355815.1 Ferruginibacter sp.
GACGTTGCGTCTTCGAAATACGCAACGTCCCTGTCGGAGACGTTGCTGAGAAATAAACTATTAGTTATGAAAAAGTTTTTACGCCTCGAAATCTCAACTACTGAAACCATCATCTTTATTGCATTGGTCGGCTGGATCGTTGCTTCCATTTTTGTTCCGCTGCCCGAAGTGAATTCGCTTGGCAGCTAAGATGACCACCCCTGTTTATTCTCAGCAACGTCTCCCATAGCCTTGTGAGCAAGCCGAGGACGTTGCGTCTTCGAAATACGCAACGTCCCTGTCGGAGACGTTGCTGAGAAATAGAGACGATGCTGAGGACTGGTATTTTAAGACCCCTTTTCCTGAAGCCGGGTCTTTTTAGCTTCCCGGAGGCTGATTTTTGCAGGAAAATCAACATATATACAATAATAACTTATGTATATCGTTACAATAGGAATAAAGCAATTATCCAATGAATAAGACCAAATACCAAAGCCAGTCGTCGCATATTATTGTGCAGGCAATCCGTAACTTTTTTGACAAGATCAGGCAGAACCCGGATGTTTATCCCATCCGCTATTATAAGAAGAACCGGAAATACAGGAAGGATTTCAACGGACCGGCAGTAAAATAAGCAAACCCATTCGGAAATTACCGGCATCAAAAATCAGCAGTTTTGCGCTTGACCGATAGCCCGTTTAGTTTGTACTTTTAATATTCAAAATCCAGTGTATGAAAAGCCATAACCCCCATCATGCTATTTCGCTCAATGTTGTCTTAAAACTTGTAAGCGACGCTTTCAGAAGTTTATTTCAATCCAGTAACAACCGGGATTTTAAGCGCCTGAAAGATTTCATCGCTTCGTAACCGACATCTGCTGTTAAATTGATTGATCCTGTCTGAGAAAAACAGCTTCGGCAGGATTTTTTATTTAGCTGAACAGGTATTCCACATCCGACTTCGACAAAGCCTTCACAAAGCTGGCATCATCCGCGATCAACTCACTGGCTAATTTCTTTTTCCGCTCCTGCAGCTGCAGTATTTTATCTTCAATGGTATCGATACAGATCATCCGGTAGGCAAAAATGTTTTTTGTCTGGCCAATACGGTGCGTACGGTCAATGGCCTGCTGCTCCACGGCGGGGTTCCACCAGGGATCTACTATATATACATAATCGGCGGCGGTAAGGTTCAAACCCACACCACCGGCTTTTAAAGAGATCAGGAAAACCCTGCACGAATCATTATTCTGGAAGTTCTGGATGGCTTTTTCCCGGTCGGTGGCCGAAGTGCTGCCGTCGAAATATTCAAACTCGATCCCGTCTTCTACCAGTTTCTTTTTTATCAGGGACAGCATGCCCAGGAACTGTGAGAAAATAAGCGCTTTGTGATCGCCGATATTTTCTTCTATCTCCCTCGCCAGCTCATCTAACTTAATAGAATGATTGGGGTGCTTTTCTTCTTCATTCAAAATGGCCGGACTGTCGCATATCTGCCGCAGCTTCATCAGGCCCTGCAGAATGGTAAGCTGCGATTTGCCGATGCCCTGCTCATCAATGGTACCCATGATCTTTTCCCGGTAGGTATTGCGGTAAATTTCATAGATCTTCCGTTGTTCATTTTCCATTTCACAAAACAGGATGGTCTCTGTTTTTTCCGGAAGGTCTTTGGCCACCTGCTCCTTGGTACGGCGCAGGATGAACGGGTATAATAACTTACGGAGATGTTCTTTCTGGTCCTGCTCGCCAAACTTATCGATGGGTGTGGCAAATTCGTTGCGGAAGAATTCCATATTGCCCAGCAGGCCGGGATTTAAGAAGTTCATCTGCGCAAAAATGTCGAACGTATTATTCTGTAACGGCGTACCGCTCATACACAGGCGGTTCTTTGCATTGAGTAAGCATGCTGCCTTGGTAACTTTTGATGCCGGGTTTTTGATGGCCTGGCTTTCATCCAGTATCACATAATCGTAATTAACTTTCAGCAGCAATTGTATATCGCTTCGTAAGGTACCGTATGTGGTGATGATGATATTATGTTTCTCCAGCTCCTCCACGCTGCGGCCCCGGGTGCTGCCGTGGTGTATATGCCAGTTCAGGGAAGGCGTGAATTTTTCCACTTCGTTCTTCCAGTTATATATAAGTGTGGTAGGACAAACAACGATCGCCTTCAATGAACCATTCACGTCTTTATAATGCTCCAGCATGCTCAGCGCCTGTATGGTTTTACCCAAACCCATATCATCGGCCAGTATACCTCCCCAACCCACATCGTTAAGGTAGTTGAGCCATTGGTAACCGGAGGTTTGATAAGGGCGCAATATTTTCTGTAAGTGATCGGGAGGCTGAATCTCGGGTATGTGTTTGAATTCTTTCAGCCGTTCGTATTTTTCATCCAGTTCAAAACTCAGTTCGCTTTCGTCCCTGTTCTCGTACAATTCATCGATCACGCTCATGTGATACTTAGACAGGCGAAGCTGGTTGCTTCTGCCATCACCCACTTTAAAGAGCAACGAATATCTTTTCAGCCATTCGTCCGGGAGTATGCCCAGCGTACCATCGCCTAATTGTACAAAGGATTGTTTGTTTACCAGCGCTTTCTTTATATCGTCAATACCCACCCGCTGGCTGCCGAATTCAATTTCCACTTTGGCATCAAACCAATCCATGCCGCTGCTCACGTGAATATGGGTACTGGGCCGTGCCGTGTTGAACCGGAAATTTTTCAATGCCTCAAAACCATACACCGGTATCTTCATTTCCTTCATGGCATCCACAAACAAAAAGAACCAGTTGTTGCGCAATACATCCACCCCACGCAGCACCAGGCTGCTTCCTTCATCGGGCCTGGTAAATTGTGAGTGAAGGTTCTCCAGTTTCTTAATGAATTTTTCTTCGGCTTCGCGGTTGCGCTCAATGATGAGTATCTTATTCCCTTCGGGGATGATGATATTGTCTTTATCCGAGGCTTTTGTTTCAAAGCCTTTGTACGAATATATCGGCTGAAATACCAGGTAGTCGCCCTTTTCCTGTAACTGAAGCCTTACTTCGGGCTCGCCGCTTTTTACTTCGCTCACCAGGCTCTTGTCAAACTCCACGTGGTATTCTTTTGCCAGCGGCAATATCACTTTCTGCATTTTCTCTGCCCAGTTCTCTTTACTCAGTTGTATGTTCCCCTCCTTTAAAAATTTCTCCGCCTGCATCACATCTTCCGGCTTCTGCCAGAGGTACAACACCTCTTCGTGTAAAAACACCAGGCTGCTGCCGCATTCGTTATCGCTGAAGGGCAAGGCGTCGTTCAGCATTTTTACCCGGCAGGCAATCTCAAAATGGCTGTTTTTTGCAAATACTTTAAAGAAGGGAGAAATAAAATGATCGCTTAATTCTGCATCGGCCAGGTTTGCTGTATTGAATGTTTTTCCTTTAGGCAGGAAGAAGATAAAGTTATTATTGGCCTGTTCTTCAAATATTTTTTTCAGCTTGGGTTGCAGGTATTCTGCAATTAATGCTTTTGTTTCTTCGGGCAGGTCATCGCCATCGGTATGAATGATGTTCTCCCAGATGCCGCTGAAGGGAGAATTGCGGTCCAGGTATTTATTGATCTCGGTGCCCTGCAGTTTACGTACCTGCTGCAGCAGCTGTTTGTCTTCTTCACTCAGCAGTTCGGTATCCACAAACTTGGTCAGGTCCAGCTTTTCCACTTTTCCCACAAATTTCTTATCGTCATCGTCCGATTCGCCCTGCACGGCATCTACGCCAAAGTACGGGTAGGTAGCATTGTTGAAATTAAAAACAACACCCAGTTTTTTTGCCGGCCTTTCCACTACGGCCACTTCTTCTTCCTTTGGAATTTCAGGAACAATAAAGGCCTCAGCAGGCCGGGATGCAGATGCGGCGGCAGCTACCCGTTTTATAGATGTATCCAGTACTTTTAAGAAGGGCTTGCCGTCTTTATACGTAAACTCAAACTTTCCTTCAATGTTATCGCTCAGGCTGTAGCCATAGATGGCAAGCAGTTTATTTTTTTCTTTATCCCAGTTGCGTATGCTGTCAAAATAATTAGGGCCGTAGGCATCCAGCAACTGCAGGAACAATAATGTTTTGTGTTCGCAAAGCGGGTGTTCGGTCTCCCCGCATTTGCAGGAAGTATCAAAATTCCGTTCGTCGTTCTTCTGTATCACCAGGGGAAACGTATCTCCGTCAATGACCAGTTCTGCTTCTATTCTTTCGTCGGCTGCTTTTAAGATATTGGCCCGGGTACTGCGTAAAATATTTTCTGCTTCGGTATAAATGCCCGGCGATGAAAGCAGTTTGATCATCTTCAGATCAATATGTTTCATCTTGGCTACGGTATGCCGCTGGTTGTAATGAATGGATGTATTGCCCAGCATGTTCTTGTCCACCATATCCTGCAGGCGAATGAGTGCTGCGGCTTCGTGGCGACAAATATCTCCCAGGTTGTAAGGACATGAGCAGCGCACCGTCATCGATTTGGCATCGGTGTACTTCTGTATATATACTTTGTAAAAAGTGTTGTAGTTGTCGTCCTTTACACGAAACACCACCCCGCTCATAAGCTGGTCGTGTTCCACCAGTTCCACAAATCCCATGCTGTGAATCTTCTTTCCACGGCGGATCACTTCATCGGAACCATTGTTGTATACAAACTTAATAAGGTGCGGTAATGCCAATTTATAATGGGTTTAAATGATCAGGAACCATTGGCCGGTGCGAAAAAGCCAATTTGCAAAAGTAAAGGAAAAAAGCTGAGGGTTCGGTTCGTAAACCGGAAAGATTTATAAAAAAGAATGTTAATGAAAAAAATGGCGGCTTCTGTAAAAGATGGCGTAATTTGAATGCTTTTTTCTATTAACAGGCCACTAATTTACCTTCTTCGTATACAACGGGTATGTTGGCGCCGTCTTCGGTAAGACAATAGCGGATGTCTTTTTCCAGGCCAAAACCGGTAAGGCGTTTGTAGTGTGAAGCATCTTTCTGCTTCATGAATTTATACATGTCTGATTTTGCTTCCTTATAAATGGCGGTTGCCATTTGCGATGAGTCGCAATTGATGGAGAAGTTTTTTCCAATGCGGTTGATCACGGCGCCGGCAAATAACGTGTCTTCTATATTCACCCGGTTCTTCCAGGCGGCGCAGCCCAGTATCACATTCTGGTTCTGTGCCAGTAAATAATCACATACGGCTGAAAGATTGGGAAAAGATCCGGTAATGATGCCCCTTGCATTTTTATCAAGCGCCATGTGCAGCAGCTTGGTGCCGTTGGTGGTGGTAAGTACCAGCGTTTTTCCTTCAATGAATTCACGGGGGTATTCAAAAGGCGAATTGCCGTGTTCCAGCCCTTCCGCCACTTTACCATCCCGTTCGCCTGCGGTGATGCTGTCTATCTGTTTGCCGATGCGGATGCATTCGGCCACGCTGTCGACCGGGATGATGCTTTTGGCGCCATTGTACAATGCCGTGGCAATGGTAGACGTCGCCCGCAGCACATCAATGATCACCACGATGCTTTTGTCTACATCATACAAATTCAAAAGCGAGGGAGAGAGACAGGTATAGAGCTCTGGTTTGGTTTCTTGCATCGGTTCAAAGTTAAATCAATATTGCTTTCCACTTTTGCGTTTCGGCGTATTCTTTGATCACGGCATTTCTTTTTAACAGGAATTTTTCCATGTAGGAACGGAGAAAGATGGCGTTTGCCATTTTACCTATTGTGCCATACGGTGTTTCAAACTGAACCAGGTCGATCATGATGGTTCCATTCTCCACAGCCTTAAAGTGATGTTCGTGGTACAGGCTTTTAAAATCACCCTTTACCATTTCATCGGTGAAAGAATTTGGCCGCTCCATAGCAGAGATCTTTGACGTATACCTTCTTGTTTTAAAAAGATGCCGGGCTTCCCAGGTAACTGTTTCGTCTTTATTGATAAGGCCATTGATCACTCCCGCTATGGCTTTCTCATTTGTTTGTTGGGTAGATATCTGGTGCAGGTTGATGCTGCGGCTCAGGTCGAAGACCCGTTCGATGGGAGCGCTGATGAATGTGGTGAGATGGATATGGGGCATCGATCGCTTTATTCTTTTAGTTTTAACCTCCATCAGGATCTTTAACCTCCGTCAGGATCTTAAATCGCTGACGGGGTTCCAATCGCTGACGGGGTTTCAATCGCTGATGGGTTTATACAAACGGCATCTTCACCACTTTCGCTTTCAGCAGGGTATTGCGTACGCTGATGAATATATCCGAATCCACGGCGGCGTGCTTTGTATCAACATATCCCATGCCAATTGCCTTTCCCAGCGAAGGAGATTGGGTGCCGGATGTAACCCGCCCGATCACCCTTCCTTCAAAATCTTTTATTTCGTAATCATGCCGGGCAATCCCTTTCTCCAGCATTTCAAAGCCCACTAATTTTTTTGTGAGGCCATTGGCCTTTTGTTTTTCAAAATAGCTGCTGTTGGTGAATTCCTTGCTGAACTTGGTGATCCATCCCAGCCCGGCTTCCAGGGGCGAAGTGGTATCGTCGATATCATTCCCATATAAACAATAGCCCATTTCCAGCCGTAATGTATCCCTTGCTCCCAGGCCAATGGGTTTAATACCCGAAGCCTTTCCTGCTTCAAAAATAGCGTTCCAAACTTTATCCGCATTACCTCCTTTGTCTTCAAAATATATCTCCACACCCCCGGCGCCTGTATAACCCGTTGCACTCACCACCACGTTCTCTACGCCGGCAAATGTTCCTTTGCAGAACGTGTAATATTTCAGGTTCATAATGTCCATTTCAGTAAGTGGCTGCAGGATCTTTGTAGCATTGGGACCCTGTATGGCCAGTAAGCCGGCGCGGTCGCTGATGTTATTCATCTCCACATTAAAGGTATTGTGCTTCGTGATCCAGTTCCAGTCTTTTTCGATGTTGGAAGCATTCACTACCAGCATGTATGAATTTTCCTGGAGGTGATAGACCAGCAGGTCATCCACGATACCGCCATTTTCATTAGGCAGACAGGAATACTGCACATCGCCTACTTTCAGTTTGGATGCATCATTAGATGTTACCAATTGAACCAGCTCCAGCGCGCGCGAACCTTTAATTACGAATTCGCCCATATGGGAAACATCGAACACTCCCACATTCTCACGAACACACTGGTGCTCGGCGTTAATACCGGAATAAGAGATGGGCATATTATAACCTGCGAACTCAGCCATTTTAGCGCCGAGTTTTATATGGGTATCGGTAAGGAGTGTGGTTTTCATGATGGTCGGAAAGGGATAATATTTGTGTGAATGGCAAAGATAAATTTTATGCCCTGATTTTAGGTTTTTCAACGGGTTTTAAATAGGCCTGTTAAACATGGAGCTTGCGTCCATATAAGACATGCGCCTGCCTGCAATACAATCTTCAAATGAATCGTCATGCTGTCCGCCTTTTTCGGCGGATCAGCATCTAAATCTTCATGAACTCCACCCGAAACGTCATGCTGAACTTGTTTCAGCATCTTAATCATCAGAGATCCCGAAACGAGTTCGGGATGACGCGTTGGTGGGAGGGTTGTTGCTAAACATAGAGATTGATTTCATACGAGACATGTGCTTGCCTGAAAAACAATCTCCATACGAAACGTCATGCTGTCCGCCTTTTTCAGCGGATCAGCATCTGTATATCAATTCAGAGATCCCGATCCGCCACAAAGGCGTGACGGGATGACGCATTGGTAGGAGGTTGTTGCTAAACATAGATATTGAGTTCATACGAGACATGCGCTTGCCTGAAAAACAATCTCCACCCGATGCGTCATGCTGTCCGCTTTTTCGGCGAATCAGCATCTATATATCCACCCCATGCCGTAGACATCGAACCAACCAGGAACAAATAGGAT
>DAOQRQ010000010.1:0-1600 GCA_035355815.1 Ferruginibacter sp.
GCACCAAAGAATTGTTTTGGCTTCTGCATGGCGTTGGCTTCCACACCACCACTCAATACTTTACCGCTTGATGGAGCAACGGTATTGTGCGCCCTTGCCAAACGGGTGATAGAGTCAAGCAGTATCACTACATCATGTCCGCACTCAACCAGCCTTTTTGCTTTTTGCAAGGCCATGGTGCTGACCCGTACGTGTTTTTCTGCCGGCTCATCAAAGGTAGAAGCGATCACTTCTGCTTTTACACTGCGTTCCATATCGGTAACCTCCTCGGGTCTTTCATCTACCAGTACCACCATCAGGTAGCACTCCGGGTGATTGGCTGCAATGGCATTGGCCACTTCTTTCAGCAGCATGGTTTTACCTGTTTTAGGTTGGGCTACGATCAGTCCACGCTGTCCTTTACCGATCGGGGTGAACAGGTCCATGATACGTGTGCTGTAGTTATCTGCTTTTACACAGAGGTCTAATTTCTCAAAGGGAAACAAGGGTGTGAGGTAATCAAACGGAACCCGGTCTCTTACTTCTTCGGGTGATTTGCCATTGATGGTTTCTACTTTCAACAACGCAAAATATTTTTCTCCTTCTTTCGGCGGGCGAACGCTTCCGTAAACGGTATCGCCCGTTTTAATGCCGAATAATTTTATCTGGCTGGGAGAAACATAAATATCATCGGGAGAAGATAAATAATTGTAATCGCTGCTTCGTAAAAAACCATAACCGTCGGGCATCATTTCCAAAACCCCTTCGCCAAGTATCACCCCATCGAATTCAATATTGAATGCCTGCTGGTCTCTGCGCTGGCTAAATTGTTTTGCCGGTGGCTGGGCAGCATCTTCTTCACCCATTCCCTCTTCGGGCCCCTGTACATCTTCTTCCTGCAGCATTTGTGCAATGGCTGGCGGTATGGTGCTTTCCTCGTCGGTGATCGGCATTAATTCCATCTCCTCGTTTTCGGCTGCTTTTTTTGCCGGCTTTTTTTCTGGCTCGGGTCTTTTATGTTTTGTAAAGGCTGCTTCAGCTTCGGCTTCGGCTGCGGTAGGTTTAACAATGCGTTTGCGTTTTGGCTTGTCGTCTTTCTTTTTTTCGGTGCTCATGTTTGATTGGTTTTCCAGGATCTTATTGATGAGGTCCTGTTTTACTAGTTTTTTTGCGTTGGGAATATCAAATTGCTCAGCAATGTCAAGCAACTCAGGAACGAGCAGGTCGTTCAGTTGTGAAATATCGTACATAAAGAATGAAAAATGATTTTCTTCAAAAATCCCGTCTTAAGTCTGAAATGATGATTGAGAAATTTATATTGGTAGAACCAGGCTTGCTGATAAAGAGAATGATTGGATAAACTTATCGGCCTGTTCCGGCTCAAAAATAGGGCTTTTTTTATAATCCGCAACTTTTTTGGGAGTATAGATACACGGATGACACGGATTTGGGCGGATTTTCACAGATTTACCTGTGCCGATCTGCATTCATCCGTGTCATCAGCGTTTCCATTTTATCCTTATCCCAATATTTTACCACATTAGATACACGGATGACACGGATTTAGGCGGATTTTCACAGATTTACCTGTGCCGATCTGCATTCATCCGTGTCATCAGCG
>DAOQRQ010000010.1:1700-21645 GCA_035355815.1 Ferruginibacter sp.
TTACCTGTGCCGATCTGCATTCATCCGTGTCATCAGCGTTTCCATTTTATCCTTACCACAATATTTTACCACAATAGATACACGGATTTGGACGGATTTTCACAGATTTACCTGCGCCGATCTGCATTCATCCGTGTCATCAGCGTTTCCATTTTATCCTTACCACAATATTTTACCACAATAGATACACGGATTTGGACGGATTTTTACAGATTTACCTGCGCCGATCTGCATTCATCCGTGTCATCAGCGTTTCTATCTTATCTTTGCCCCCCAATTTATTTCTATATGTTCAACAAAAGAACCCGGATAAAAGACCTGCTGGCAAGCGATAAGGCCGGCTACGAAACAACCGTGATGGGATGGGTACGAACCTTCCGCAACAACCAATTCATTGCCCTCAACGACGGCAGCACCAATAATAATATACAGGTGGTGGCCGAACTGGGCAAGTTTGATGAAAGCCTGTTAAAGAGAATAACCACCGGCGCCTGTATAAAAGCAACGGGAGAAATAATCGCTTCATTGGGTAAAGGACAGAAGGTGGAGCTGAAAGCAACGGCAATAGAAATACTGGGCGACAGTGATGCAGAAAAATTTCCGCTGCAACCCAAAAAACACAGCCTGGAATTTTTACGGGAGATCGCTCACCTGCGTTTTCGTACCAACACATTCGGCGCTGTATTCCGTGTACGGCATGCGCTGGCTTTTGCCATTCATAAATTTTTCAATGATAAAGGATTTGTTTACCTGCATACACCCATCATTACTGCCAGCGATGCAGAAGGCGCCGGCGAGATGTTTCGGGTAACGACTTTACCCATCGACGGTACTGCTACAAAGAACGACGACGGTTCTATAAATTTCAAGGATGACTTCTTCGGCCGCAGCACCAATCTTACTGTAAGCGGACAACTGGAAGGAGAACTTGCTGCCATGGCGTTCAGCGATATCTATACATTCGGACCAACCTTCCGGGCAGAGAATTCAAATACCACCCGGCACCTGGCCGAGTTCTGGATGATTGAACCGGAGATGGCTTTTTATGACCTGGAAGACAATGCAAACCTTGCAGAGGAATTTATTCAGTATGTAATAAAACATGCGCTGGAAAATAATAAAGAAGACCTGGAATTTTTAGCGCAGCGTTTGGCAGAAGAAGAAAAGGCCTTACCACAGGATAAGCGCAGCGAAATGGGATTGCTTGAAAAGTTAGAATTTGTTCTTAACAACAGTTTTGAACGCCTTACGTATACCGAAGCGATCGAGATATTGAAAGAAAGCAATCACAATAAGAAAAAGAAATTTCAATACCCTGTTACCGGCTGGGGAATGGACCTGCAGAGTGAGCACGAAAGATATTTAGTGGAGAAGCATTTCAAAAAACCGGTTATCCTCACTAATTACCCGGCGGCTATCAAGGCGTTTTATATGCGGCAGGATGATAACTGCGAACCGGGAAGACAAACGGTTTCTGCAATGGACATTCTTGCTCCCGGTATTGGTGAGATCGTTGGCGGCAGCCAGCGGGAAGAACGTTTGGATAAACTCACGAAGCGTATGGAAGAAATGCATATCCCGGCAGAAGAGCTGTGGTGGTACCTGGATACAAGACGTTTCGGCGCTTGTCCGCATGCAGGCTTTGGACTTGGTTTTGAACGCCTGGTTCAGTTTGTTACCGGTATGGGAAATATCAGGGATGTAATTCCTTTTCCAAGATACCCGAAGAGCGCTGAGTTTTAATTAAGAATTAAAAATGAAGAATTAAGAATTGGGTGTATGCAAAGGATAGTGTCTTAAAATAATTATACTCCCCACATTTTTAATTTTTAATTCTTAATTTTTAATTGCGTTTTATTAACCTTATCCCAACAGGTAATGCTGCAGCATGAATACCGCTGCCCCGGCAAAGTATCCAACAATGGCCAGCCAGCTAATTTTTTTCAGGTACCAGAAAAATTCGATCTTTTCAATACCCATAGCAGCAACACCGGCTGCAGAACCGATGATGAGTACGCTTCCGCCTGTTCCGGCGCAATAAGCAAGAAATTCCCAGAAATAATGATCCGTTGGATATTGATCCAGAGAATACATTCCCTGCACGGCAGCAACCAGGGGAACATTATCTACAATTGAAGAAATCAAACCGATGGATAACGTGATGACGGAAACATTCCCGATCTTTTCATCCATCATGATTGCCAGGTTCGATAAAATACCGGTTGCCTGCAGGGCGCCGATACTCAATAATATGCCCAGGAAGAACAGCACGCTTGGTGTATCGATCTTACGCAACGCATGGTTCACGGAAAGCAGCCCTTTTTCTTCTTCGTCTCTTCCGCTGTGAATTAATTCGGTGATCATCCACATTACACCCAGCCCGAATAAAATGCCCATATAGGGCGGCAGCTGCGTAAGCGTTTTAAAAACCGGTACAAACAACAGGCTGAATACGCCCACTGCAAATACGAGGTTTCTTTGATACGCATTGGTATTAAAGTTCACGCTTTGCTCTTCGTTGCCGTCTGCCCTTTTCAGGTTGCCTTTCATTCTCCAGCTTATCAATGCCGCCGGAACGATCATGCTCACCAGGCTTGGTAAAATGGTTTGAATGATGATGGAACCAGCCGTTATCTGCCCGCCGATCCACAGCATGGTTGTGGTAACATCCCCGATGGGCGACCAGGCGCCTCCGGCATTGGCTGCAATTACCACCAGGCCGGAGAACATCAGCCTTTCTTCCTTATCGGCAATGATCTTTCGCAGCAGCGAAACCAATACAATGGTAGTGGTAAGGTTATCCAAAACAGCGGAAAGAAAAAAAGTGACAAGGGCAAGCAGCCATACCATTTTTCTTTTGCTGGTGGTTTTGATGCGGCTTGTTATCAGGTAAAAGCCATCATGGGCATCAATCAGTTCCACGATCGTCATAGCGCCCATTAAAAAAAACAAAATGCCCGACACTTCTCCCAGGTGGCCTGCAAGATGTTCTGATGCAGCATGACTATCTCCCGAAAGCAATGCATACAGCGACCAGCACAAGGCGGCCGTTACCAATGCCGTAGCGGCTTTGTTGATCTTGATAGGATGTTCCAGTGCAATGGCTATATAGCCCAGTATGAATATGATACAGATCGTAATAACCATTTTTGTCTGTTTTACTCATGGTAATTTAATCCTTTAAGGTAGGATTATTTTATATCATAAAAGCCAAAGACCGAAATCACAGATCCCGGTCTTTTGGCTAATGCAAAAAAAGTATGGACAAAATAATTAACCCGCTTTTTCTGCGGGCGGTAATTCCCTTATGTGTTGCGGTAATACCTCTCTTACAAAGTGAACCCTCCTGCTTTCGAGGTTGAACATGCCGGCAACAAGACCAACTTTACCTTCGCTGCACAGTTCATTAATAACAGGACTTCGCTGCATAATCTCTGCCGTTGAATTGATCACATTCGTGTATGTCACTTTTTCCAGGTAGAGATAATTGTTTTCGCCAAGCCCATAGGCTTTACTTGATTCAACAGCGGGCTGTATCTTTTTAAACAGTTGCGAAAAATGTCCTTCCGCATTTCCCTCACAGGCTTCCTTAACAACGCCGCATTTTGTATGTCCCAATACCACGATAAGCTGTGCACCTGTAGCCTTACAGGCATATTCAATGCTGCCCAATACTTCATCATTCACCACATTACCGGCAATGCAGATATTTAATATTTTTCCCTGCTCTATGTCAAATATAGTTTCGGGCAAATCCGGGCAATCTATGCAACTCAGTACAATAATGGCGGGATCTTCCCGCCTTTGCATCCGGGCCTTTCCGCCGTTACCTGTATTCTTTGCAAAGCGTTTGTTTCCTTCTTTCAATATGTTATATACCTGGTGAGCATCCAGGTTGCTGTATAATTGATTGATTTGCGATTTCATAATAAACCGTTTAGATATACTCCCGGCCGGTGTAATGGCCGGAATGAAATAATGATAAAAAAATCACCCGGTGGTTATCGGGAACGAAGGCCGGCATTGCGGCAGAAATGAAATTTTTTAAAGGTCGGGGGGAGGTGAAATGAGTTCAAAATGAACGATGGCAAGCCTGGCTTCGTCGAGCAGGCAGTACTTCAATGGGTTGGACGCTGATGTCCCGGTTTTCAATGGGTGAAATTCGTGCACATACTCTTCCTGCATGTTACCCTGGTTGCCGGCTGATGATTTTTCCTCTGCCGGCTTTCCCGGCGCTTCGTCTTCTGGTAAACCGGCATCAGATTGCTCGATCATGCCTGGCTGTTTGCCGGTTCCGTAAACAAAGAAGTTGATGCCGGTTAAAAAAAACAGGCAGCCGCTCATGAGCAGGGCGGTTGCAAAACGAATCGCTTTTGTTTTTGTTTGTATGGTCTTTGTGCGTTTCAAGCTGTTGTGAAAATACGGCAAATTTTTTAAGTAATGACATCTTGCGGAACAGGATCAATGCAGTCTCTTGCTGATCTCATCCAAAATACCGCCGGCCTTAAGGTCCTGCGCCAGTTCCCAAAACATGATACCTCCTAACTTTTTCCGGCGGATGAATTTTGTTTTTGCTTTTACAGATCGCCGGTCATCAAAGGTTGCAAATAATTGTTGCGAACTGTTGTATTGATAAGGTGCTTTTGCTTTTTTATCCCAATAATATCTATAGCCAGATGTATCGCTGAAGTAACTGGTAAAATCAGCAAAGGCAACGCCTCTTTTAAATTTTCCGGGCTGGTACAACCCGTGATTTATACCGGGTACGTTCTCCCAAACCCTTCCGTACATCGCTGCCCCAATGATGAGTTTGCCGGCAGGCACTTTTTTATTAAGCAGCCAGTTCACGCACTTACTGGCAGATTCCTGGTTGGGCATATAGTCCTGCAACAGTGTATGATGGCCGGTAACCACAGCATAACCCCCTACCAGGTCGTAGGTCATCAGGTTAATAAAATCAACCAACGGAACAACGGCATCCCAATCAACCGACCGCTCCAGGTATTTTACAAAACCTCCTGCAGCAAAGGTTAAAAGATAATCTTTACCCATTTCCTGCCGAAGCGCTTTAATGAGCTCGGTAAAATTATTCTTATCCGCATCCTCGTATTTATGCCCGGGGTATCCTTCAATGGCGGGGTATTCCCAATCCAGGTCCAGTCCGTCAATACCGTACTGTTTAAAAAGCGCCACCGTTGTTCTGGCAAAGTTTTGCCGGTGCGCTGCTGTTGCAAACAGGTCGCTGCAGAAGGAGCAGCCGCTCCAGCCGCCAACAGACACCATGATCTTCAGGCCGGGTTGTTCTTTTTTCAGGGCAACAAGTTGCTGCAAACTGTTCCGCTGTTCTTCGTTGTGAAAAGTAAGCGTATCGTTCTGTATTTTTAAAAAACTGTAAATAATGTGCGTGAGTTTTTTGACCGGGTATTGTTTGATGGTTTCTGCATTACCGGTTGCATAGGCGATGATCTTATAGGATTGTTTTTTCTGTGCTGAAGCGAAAAAAAAGAAAGATAGAAAAAATAACGGCAATACCATTTTCATATATCTGAAGATAAATAAAATTCAACGCCAAACGCCTTGTTTTTCCATGGGCACCAAGGGGTTTGAGCGGTAAAAAAACATTACTTTTAAGGTATCGATCGCTTCTTTTCCGGTTTTCCGCTTCCCTTATTGATTCATTTTATTAAACTGCATTCGCTTATGAATTGTATTAAGTTTTTTTGCTTTCTTTTACTGTTTTCTTTTCCTTCTCTAATTTTTGGACAGAAAAACGATACCCCTGAAAAAATAAACAGCAAAACATTTGACCCCGCTACTTTAATGTGGTTCACATCCCCGGCAAAAAAATGGGATGAAGCATTGCCGGTTGGCAACGGAAGGCTGGGTGCTATGGTTTTTGGTAATAACGGGGAAGAACGCATTCAGTTAAATGAAGAAACCTACTGGTCGGGCGGACCATATTCAACCATGGTAAAAGGGGGTTATAAAGTATTGCCCGAAATACAAAAGCTGGTATTTGAAGAAAAATACCTGGCCGCACATAATTTATTCGGCCGCCATTTAATGGGTTACCCTGTTGAGCAAATGAAATACCAGTGCCTGGCCAACTTACATTTGTTTTTTAAAAACCAGGACAGTGTTTCTGAGTATAATCGGTGGCTTGACCTGGAAAATGCTGTTTCAGGGGTTTCTTATAAGTCAAAGGGTGTTACCTATCTGCGGGAAGTGTTTGCTTCGGCGCCCGACCAGGTAATTGTTGTTCGCATTACGGCTGATAAGCCCGGCAGTATTTCTTTTACTGCAAATCTCAGGGGAGAAAGAAATCAAACACATTCCAACTATGCAACCGATTATTTCAGGATGGATCCATACGGCAAAGATGGACTGATCTTAACAGGAAAGTCAGCAGATTATATGGGCATAGAAGGAAAAATAAGATACGAAGCAAGACTAAAAGCGATCCCTGATGGTGGTACGATGAAAACAGACGATGTGAATCTTATCATTGAGAATGCAAATTCGGTAACGCTGTATTTAGCCGCAGCAACCAATTTTGTGAATTATAAAGATGTAAGTGCCGATCAGCACCAGAGAGTGAATAATTATTTTACGGCAATAGAAAACAAAACCTATGATTCCATTCTTAATTCAGCTATTGCAGATCACAGGAAATATTTCGATCGGGTCTCCCTCCACTTATCCAATACCCCGCATTCTTTTTTACCCACACCTGAACGGGTAAAAAAAATTCAGTCCGAACCGGATCCTTCCATGGCTTCATTAAGTTACCAGTTTGGCAGGTACCTCATGATCGGTTCTTCCAGGCCTGGTACCGAACCCGCCAACCTGCAGGGTATCTGGAACGACAACATGAACCCCTCCTGGGATTCAAAATACACCACCAATATCAATACCGAAATGAATTACTGGCCGGTGGAGAGCGGCAATCTTTCAGAATGTGCCGAGCCCCTGGTGAGAATGATAAAAGAACTAACAGACCAGGGTTCACAGGTAGCCCGTGAACATTATGGTGCAAGAGGATGGGTTTTTCATCAGAATACAGATATATGGCGGGTTGCAGCTCCCATGGACGGTCCCACCTGGGGAACTTTTACAGTTGGTGGCGCCTGGCTGTGCACACATATATGGGAGCATTATCAATATACAATGGATAAGGTTTTTTTGAAAGAAACCTACCCATTGATAGAAGGCTCGGTTCAGTTCTTTATGGATTTTTTAGTGCCGCACCCCAATGGAAAATGGCTGGTCACCAACCCATCCACCTCTCCTGAAAATTTTCCGGATGGCGGTGGTAACAAACCTTATTTTGATGAAGTAACAGCAGGATTCCGGGAAGGCACAACAATATGTGCAGGCTCATCAATCGACATGCAGATTTTGTACGACCTTTTTGGTTATTATATTGAAGCTTCAAAAATTTTAGGTAAGGAGAATGTTTTTGTTCAGCAGGTTAAAACAGCCAGGGAGAAATTAGTACCGCCTCAAATTGGTAAAGACGGCTCCTTACAGGAATGGGCCGATGACTGGAAATCGCTGGAAAAAAATCACCGGCATTTTTCACATATGTATGGCTTATACCCAGGAAAGGTATTGTATGAAAAAAGAACGCCGGCATTAATTGCGTCTTATAAAAAAGTGCTGGAAGAAAGAGGGGATGCTTCCACTGGTTTTTCAAGAGCCTGGAAGATGGCCCTGTGGGCAAGGATGGAAGACGGGAACCGGGCAAACAAAATTTATAAGGGTTATTTAAAAGACCAGAGTTGTACTTCGATGTTTGCATTATGCGGCAGGTCATTACAGGTTGATGGAAACTTTGGCGTAACGGCTGCTGTTACCGAAATGCTGATGCAATCGCACGATGCGTTTATAAAATTATTGCCGGCATTACCTGATGAATGGAGCGAGGGTGAATGCAAGGGTCTGTGTGCAAGGGGTGGTTTTGAGCTGGACTTTGCCTGGAAAAATAAAACAGTAACACAGTTGAAAATCTTATCCAAAGCAGGTGAAAATTGCAGAATTGAATTTAAACCAGGCATGAAGATCAGCAGCAACGGCAAGAAGATTGGTTTTAAAAAATTACCGGATAATAAAATTGAATTTGCTACAACCAAAGGGGGTGTTTACCTGGTTGAATAATTTTTAAAATAAAAGCAACAACATGAATCGTAACCTTTCATTCTGCCTGGTTTTTTCACTATTTGTTTTTTGTTCCGGCAAAATTCCGGCCCAAACAAAGAAATTAACCCTCGAAGATATTTACGCTGATAACCTTTACCGGGCAAAAGGATTTGGCCCGGTAAGGTGGATGAAAGACAACAAGGGTTACTCAACCCTTGAGAACAATGCTGAAGCTAAAGGAAGTGATATTGTTGTATACGATGCAGAAAGCGGAGCAAGAAAAATTTTGGTTAATGCCAAACAACTGATTCCGGCAGGTGTGGGAAAACCTTTATCCATAGCCAATTATACCTGGAGCAACGATAACAGCAAGCTGTTGGTTTTTACCAATACCCGTAAAGTATGGCGACAAAATTCCAGGGGCGATTATTGGGTATTGAATCTTGCTGATGGCAAGCTCACACAACTGGGTAAAGGGCTTGAGGAAGCCACACTCATGTTTGCAAAATTTTCGCCCGATGGCGGAAGGGTGGCCTATGTAAGCAAGTTGAATATTTATGCAGAAGATATTACAACCGGTGTAATTACCAAATTAACGAAAGACGGAGGCGGCAATATCATTAATGGAACATTTGATTGGGTGTATGAAGAAGAGCTTGACTGCCTGGATGGTTTTCGCTGGAGCCCCGACGGAAAAAATGTTGCTTACTGGCAATCGGATACCAGGGGGGTTGGTACGTTTTACATGATCAACAACGTTGATTCCAATTATTCAAAACCAATTCCGTTACCTTATCCAAAAGTAGGCACGGCTAATTCCGCTGTTAAAGTGGGTGTTATCCCAGCTATTGGCGGAAAAACAAAGTGGTTTGCGGTACCCGGTGATCCACGAAATAATTACCTGGCCCGTATGGAATACATCCCGGGTTCTGACGAAGTGATGATACAACAACTGAACCGGTTGCAAAATACCAATACCGTTTGGGTGGGTAATACCAGAACCATGGCGCTTAAAAATATTCTTACTGATAAAGATGAGGCCTTCCTGGATATTCATGATAATATTGTTTGGCTAGATAATACAAAATCATTTACCTGGACCAGCGAAAAAGATGGCTGGATGCATTTGTACAAAGTATCCCGTGATGGAAAACAAATGCAGCTAATTACCAAAGGAAATTTTGACGTGGTAAATATTAATTGTATTGACCCGGCTGGCGGCTTTGTATATTATATTGCTTCGCCTGAGAATTTTACACAACGTTATTTGTACCGCAGCAGGCTGGATGGGAATGGTGAAGCGGAAAGGGTATCGCCTGCGGGTATGGCAGGCCAGCACAGTTACCAGATATCTGCCGATGCAAGTTACGCCATCCATAGTTTTGAGAATGCAACAACGCCAAGGCGGATTTCCCTTATAAATCTTGGTACACACCGGGAAATAAAATTACTGGAAGATAATGCCGGTTTAAAAACAAAAATGAATGAATTGGGTTTGCGTAATAAAGAATTTTTTAAAGTAGATATTGGTGATGTTGTGCTTGATGCCTGGATGATAAAGCCCATTAATTTTGATCCGCAAAAAAAATACCCGCTTTTATTTCATGTGTATGGAGAGCCGGCCGGTTCTACCGTGCAGGATAACTGGGGCACCGGCGATAACCTCTGGCACCAATACCTCAGCAACCAGTTGGGTTATATTGTTGTGAGCATTGACAACCGTGGCACCCGTGTACCCCGCGGCCGTGATTTTAGAAAATCTATTTATCGCCAAATAGGTTTGCTGGCAGCCGATGACCAGGCGAAGGCTGCAAAAAAAATTATTGCAACCTATTCTTTTGTTGATGAAAAACGCATTGGTATCTGGGGCTGGAGCGGTGGCGGACAGATGAGTTTGCATTGCCTGTTCCGCCATGCCGATGTTTATAAAACCGCAATTGCTGTATCCTTTGTTTCCTTACAAACCCTGTATGATAACATTTACCAGGAGCGCTACATGGGCTTACCAAATGAGAACGTAGCCGGTTACCGGGATGGCTCCCCCTTAACACATGCCGGTAAATTGCAGGGCAACCTCATGATCATTCATGGTACAGGTGATGATAACGTGCATTACCAGAATTTTGAAATGCTGGTAAATGAGTTGATCAAAAACAACAAACTGTTTACCATGTTATCTTACCCCATGAGAGATCATGGCATCAGCCAGGGAAAAAACACCACCCTGCACATGCGGAGAAGTATGGAAAAATTCTGGAAGGATAATTTGTAAATATCGCAAAAGATATTTTGTACCTTAACAAACAATATGAGCACATATCCCAGTATTTTCAATGATGTCATCGGCCCGGTAATGCGTGGCCCCTCCAGTTCTCATTGTGCCGCTTCTTTACGTATTGCCCGCCTGTGCCGGGATTTAATGGATGAAAACATCAAAGACATTTTAATTGAGTTTGATCCCAATGGTTCATTGGCAACCACCCATAAAAGCCAGGGATCGGATATGGGATTGTTTGGAGGCTTTTTAGGTTGGGAAGCCCACGACGAACGATTGCCTGAATCCGAAAAACACATTGCAACCGCCGGTATCAATATTACCATTAATATTGTGGATATCGGTAATGGTCATCCAAACCTGTATAAAATAACGCTGCACAATAATAAAGAAACACGAAAGCTCACAGCCATCTCCACGGGCGGAGGTATGATTGAAGTGATTGCCATTGATGATGTGCCGGTTTCTATGGCGGGAGATTATTTTGAAACATTAATTTATTGCGATAAGCCCGAAAATATCATTGCATTTTTAAAAGCATCTATACCGTTTGATGCTATAGAATTTCATAAAGGCGAAATATCTTTCATTGAAATCAAGTCGCAGTCATTTTTAGATGAAGGCATTTGTAACGAGCTACGGGCAATGGAAGGCGTTTCGTTCATCAAACAACTAAACCCTGTTTTGCCGGTAATGGCGCGGAAAGATTTACAGGTGCCTTTTATTACCTGCAATGAAATGCTGGAATACAATGCCGGTAAGAACAAAGCCCTGTGGGAATTGGCGGTTGATTACGAAATGGCCCGTGGAAATATTTCTGCTGCGGAAGTATTCGAAAAGATGCGGAACATCATTCATATCATGGGTAATGCCATTCAGCTCGGATTGAAAGGAACTCATTATGAAGACCGCATTTTAGGAAGTCAGTCTGTACAATTCAAAGAAAACTGGGAAGCCAATAAACTAATTGGCGGCGAGACCAATAACCGCATCATCATGTATGTAAGCGCCATGATGGAAGTAAAAAGTTCAATGGGGGTAATTGTTGCCGCACCAACGGCAGGCAGTTGCGGTGCCTTACCGGGCGCCTTGTTCGGCACCACACATTCTATGCAATTACACGAAGACGAATTGGTGAAAGCGATGTTATCGGCCGGTTTAATTGGCGTATTCATTGCGGCACATGCCACATTTGCCGCAGAGGTAGGTGGCTGCATGGCCGAAACCGGATCCGGCGGCGGCATGGCGGCAGCAGCTATTGTAGAATTGAAAGGGGGAACATTGCAACAATCCATTGCTGCTTCATCGCTTGCTTTACAAAATTCATTAGGTATTATTTGCGATCCCATTGGCAACCGGGTAGAAGCGCCTTGTTTGGGAAGAAATGTAATGGCAGCAACCAATGCCGTTTCCTGCGCCAATATGGCTTTATCAAATTACGAACAACTGATCCCTTTGGACGAAGTGATAGAAACGATGAAAGCGGTTGGCGACCGGATCCATCATACACTGCGTTGCACTAACCTGGGCGGACTCTCAATAACCAGGGCGGCAAAGAAAATAGAAGCCATGCTGGAAGGGGTTCCGGGTACTTTTTTTAAGAGCTGTTAAGTTGTATCTTCTTTTCAAAAAACTTAATCAATAAAACGGGCCCCGGTACGGGGCCCGTTAACGGTAAAAGAAATCTTAATTGATCACAATCTCCTGTTTTGTGCTTTCCTTCCCGGCAATAACCGGCAGGCTAACCTGAAGCACCCCATCGGCATATTTTGCCTTGATGCTTTTGCTGTCGATACTCTCATCCAGGGTAAAGGTTCTTACAAAACCACCGCGGCTGTATTCCCTTAATATCCATTCCGGACGGGGAAAACCTTCGGGTGGCGTGTAAGAAACAGTGAGTTCGTTTCCATTCACACCCAGGTGAAAATGTTCTTTGATACGTCCGGGAGCAAATACCAGCATTTCAAAACTGCTTTCGGTTTTGTAGATGTTTACTGCTGCCCTTTGCATAGACCGGATAAACAGGGGGCTTCTGTTTCCGTTACGATTGCCTTTTGCGGCGCATGACTGATTGTAGTGCATGTTCTTTGTTTTTGATTATAAAATTTGTTACAACCATTCTCACTAAAAATGATGCCGCGGCTGATCTTATGAAAATATGGCAGCCGGCTAATGATTACTGGCTGATTTTTGTTATTGATGAAGTACCGGGTTTGTATGCATAAAACCGTTATTCCTTTTGTATTTTTGTATTCTTGCATATCCACATATGACAAAATTAATCTTCGCCCTGTTCTTCTTTTTAGTATCATTCATTAGCCAGGGCCAGCGAAAATGGGTGCTGGAAAAGACCGGGAACGGTATCAACGTATATTCATCGGATGTACCCGGCGCAGCATATAAAGCCGTAAAAGTAGAAGCCAGTTTTACCGGTACCTATTCAAAACTCATTGCCGTGCTTTCTGATGTATCCCAGTTCAGCAAGTGGATCTACCATTCTAAAGCCAACAGCGTAGTGCAAAAAAATTCGCCCCTTGATTTTATTTATCATACAGAAACAGTATTACCATGGCCCATGTCGAACCGGGATGTGGTAATTCATATGCGGATCAATACCGACAGCCTTCCGAAGTTTATAACCATTACCGGCACCAGCATGCCGAAGCGGATCGCTAAAAAATCCGGCCTGGTGAGGGTGAACCATTACAGCGCCCGGTGGAAGGTAAGCATGCCAACCCCGCAAACCATTAGTATTTATTATGAGCTGGAACTGAATCCTGCAGGAAATATTCCCGGCTGGATGGCAAACTCATTTGTCAGCAAAGGTCCCTTTGAAACCTTTTCCAACCTGGCTAAAAAATTAAAGGAGTGACCTGGCTTAACTCACGCCTGTTATCTTTCCATCCACCACATCAATAAAATTGGCCTGTGGTATTTTGGGCAGGCCGGGCATGCGGATCATCTCACCACAAACAGCAACAATGAAACCGGCGCCTTTGCTGATTACCAGGTCGTCTACATCAATTTTAAAATCGCCATCCAATCCGCTGATGGCCGGGTTGTGTGTAAAAGAGTATTGTGTTTTTGCCATGCAAACGGGCAAATGCTCCAGTCCCAGTGTTTTTATCTTCTTTAATGTTTCCTGCGCTTTTTTGTAAAGCACTACATCCTTTCCGCCGTAGATGGTGGTTACGATCTTGCGGATCTTTGTTTCAATATCGTCTTCCATATCATAAGTATGCTTCAAGGGCTGTGGGGCTGTTTCACAAATATCCACTACTGCTTTTGCCATTTCCAATGCACCTTCTCCACCCAGGCGAAAGGATTCATTCACGGCAAACGAAACCTCTTTTTCTGCACACCAGTTGCGCAGGTAAGCGATCTCTTCATCGGTATCAAAATGATACCGGTTAAGCGAAACCAGCACCCGTTGTTTAAATGATTTTAAAATAGCAATGTGTTTCTCCAGGTTACGCAACCCTTTTGTGAGTGTTTCCTTATCGGGCAGCATCATGGTTTTTTCGCTGGCGCCACCGCTTAGTTTTAATGCCTGCGAAGTGGCCACCAGCACACTCATGGCTGGCTGCAATCCCGCTTTTCGGCATTTGATGTTGAAGAATTTTTCGGCGCCCAGGTCGGTGGCAAAGCCTGCTTCGGTAACCACGTAGTCGCCAAACTGCAAGGCTGTTTTGGTTGCCATCAGCGAATTGCAGCCATGCGCAATATTTGCAAAAGGCCCGCCGTGGATCATAGCCGGCGTTCCTTCTAACGTTTGTACTAAGTTTGGTTGAATGGCATCTTTCAATAATGCTGTAATGGCCCCGGTAACGCCCAGGTCTTTGGTGGTAAATCCGTTCCCGGCAAAGGTGAAGCCCAGCAGCATGTCATCGATCTTCTGCCGCAGTTCGGTCAATCCTTCCGAAAGACAAAGTACCGCCATGATCTCACTGGCAGGCGTTATCACAAATCCTGTTTCGGAAGGAATGCCGTTGTTGGGTGTATCCAGCGCCGTAACAATTTTACGAAGCACCCGGTCGTTCACATCCAGGCAACGTTTGAACAGAACGGTTTTAATGCCTTCCGGTTTACCGCGGTTATAAAAACGATAATTATCAAGCAGGGCAGCCAGGGTATTATTGGCTGCGGTGATGGCATGAAAATCGCCGTTAAAATGCAGGTTGATCTCTTCCATTGGTATCACCTGAGAGTAACCGCCTCCGGCGGCACCGCCTTTCATACCAAAGCAGGGACCAAGCGATGGTTCCCTCAATGCCAGCACTACATTCTTTTTTAATTTCTTCAACCCGTCGGCCAATCCAACCGAAGTGGTTGTTTTTCCAATGCCGGCCTTGGTGGGCGTAATGGCGGTTACAAGAATAAGTTTTGATGCGGCGATCTTTTTTTCATCAAATTCCCTGATATTGATTTTTGCTTTATGGTACCCGTAGGGTATCAGCATATCGGCGGGCAGTCCCATGTCGGCAGCAATAGATGTTATTGGCCGGATGCTTGCTTCCTGTGCTATTTCATAATCTGATTTCATATTATTAAGAATAAATGAAGAATGGACTTTGGAGTAAAATAACGATCACACAATTTGCCTTGTTTGAGGAACAGGCGTGCTGATCTTGTACAGCAACCGACCTGATTGATGTCAGCCCTGTTGTTCAGGCAACCGTTTCCTGTACTTATAAATTTAAAGAAGAAAGACGGAAGTTCCGCCTTTTAGTCTATAAGGTTTGTTGCGCAACCAACCATAAGCGTTTTTTGACTACCTTAATCTTATGGTTCGCCTGCTATTGAAATTGTACTGGAAATTATCCGGCTGGAAGATCTCCGGCAGCTTTCCGTACCAGCATAAAAAAATGGTAATGGCCGTTGCGCCGCATACCAGCATGATTGATGTAATGATCGGTTTTGCCGCCCGCAATGCGTTGAATATTCAGCATGCAAAATTTTTAGGAAAGAAGGAGCTCTTTAAAGGGCCGCTCGGCTGGCTGTTGCGGAAACTTGGCGGTACGCCGGTTGACCGGCACAGCAAGCAGGGTATGGTTGACCAGGCCGCATCACTCTTTACTAACAACGAAAATTTTTTACTGGCCCTTGCTCCCGAAGGCACACGCATGCGGGTAAACAACCTGCGGAGCGGCTTCTATCATATCGCTAAAAAGGCAGGAGTACCCATATTACCGGTAGCGCTTGATTTTAAAAACAAACAGTTGGTTATTGGGGAAGCATTTTTTCCCGGTAATGATGAAGCGGGGGATTTTAAAAAGATCATCGGCTTTTTTGCAAATTATGAAGGCAAGCACCCGGAGAAAGACCTGCGGCATTTAAAAACCCATAAGGTTTAACAAGCATCGTGGCTGATGGGTAAACCTTATGGGTTTTTTCAAAATTATTTCCTGGCTGTCGCATCAGTATCCCCGATCGTTACTGATGCAAGCATCCTTCCGGCAGGTAATTCGCTGGAAGAATAATAGATCTTAAAAACACGGGTGCCTGATCTTTTCAGGGTAATGATGTCCTGCGTGCTGCACAGCATTTCGCTCATGGCAGATTCGTTATCCTTGTAGCGCCATTGCTTTAATGTTTTTCCCTGTTCGTCTTTTACCGTGATGGTCCTGTTCTTTCCAATATGACCACAATGATGATAACGGATGGTAAGCTTGTCGCTGGCCGAAACGGTGCCCAGCTGCAGGTTCTTTACGCTGTTCATGTCTTTGCCGAATTGCTGCAGCAGCGGCTTTCCGTTCAGGAGTATTTCAAACCCCTCGCCGCCGAAATTGGGCGAAAAGGAAAGAAGCGCTGCTGCAGTGGCAACCAGCATCATGGCTTTGGTTATTATTTTTTTCATGGCTTTACTTTTTATGATGAAATAAAATTGTTTCCTGCTCAAAGAAAGGAAGGCAGCAGCCCGGAAAGAAATCCGTTTGACGAAAGGAAGGAGTTGCTTGACGAGTTACCGGAAATATCCATTATGCCGGTTCGCTGAATATCTTCAGCAACAGTGCATACAATTCGGGGTGTTTGCTTTTCAGCAGGTCGGGGCGTTCGAAGAAATATTCCGAAACCACGGCAAAGAATTCCGCTTCGTTGGTAGTGCCGTACGGATCAATGTCGGAACGGTCGTCGCGTATCATCGCCATTTCTTTTTGCATCAGCTGCAGCCAGGGTATCACGTATTTTTTATTCATCAGCGCTTCGGGCACTCCATCAATATCGCCGTCGGTCTTATCAACCAGGTGAACGAATTCATGAATGGCCGTATTATTCTTCCCTGTTTTGTTGGTAAAAGCCTGCCGCAGTTCAAACTGGGATAATATCATCATATGGTTCATGGCGCCGCTGCCCACCATGCCTAAGATATTCCGGCCATTGCCCTGTTGTTCAAACTCATGATCAAAGGAATCGGGATAAAGCAATACCTCATGCAGGTTGCGGTATTGCCAGCCGGGGAAATGATAAATGGGGATGATGGCGCTGGCTGCTATCAGCGCCCGGTCTGTGTCTTCCACCCGGGTATTAACACCGGTGATCTTTACCTGCGCTAAAAACTGTTTTGCCCTTTCTTCAAAACCGGCCTTTTCATTTTCGGGCAGTTGTTGATAAAAGGGCACTTCCCCTGCTAATATTTCTTTTAATTGAAGAGGTGGCGGGTCGGGTATTACCGTTTTCTTTTTTTGTAACCACCATACGGTATATATAATGGCCCCAATGAAAATAAAGAAGACAACTAATTGCATAGGATATAAAATTAGTCATCATCAGGGAATGATGAACACAGCTATTTTATCCCCTGCGGGCTTTGCTGTTTACCACAAAAGCGCAGAAAAAAAGGCTTTACCCGTTGCCCATCCTTTCCATCTCGTCGCCGGCACTGCAGTTGGAACGCCTTACGGTTTTGTATGCTTTACCAAAGCGGTAGGTAAAGGAGATGTTGAACACGCGGCTGCCCCTTGGCACCAAAGACCAAAAGAACTGATATAAGTACGGTATTTATCTGTTTGATCCTCTTCATAGCGGCTAAGATAGGCCGGGGGAGAGGCTTTGAAGGCCGGTTTTTGTTAAGCGGTTATAAAACGAATGTAGTGGCGCCGGCAGCGGGGCCGGGAGTAAGTTTTTTACAGGTCCGGCGGTGCTCATATAATATACCCGGCACAAGGTATTTTTGGCCGTTTTCTCTTTATTACATTTATAGCAGAAAATTCCCTTTATGAAAAAGATCAGCCTGCTGGTTCTGTCTCTTACCATTGTAATAAGCCCTGTTCTTTGCCAGGACTATACAGTCGGCACCCGTAACGAAGACGGGTTTGCCAATGCCTATAAAAGCATAACCATTGGCAGTGGTTATAATACTAAAACCGAAACCCGTTACGGGCTCATTAACAGTAATGGAAAATTCATACTTCCCCTTATTTACAAAACGGTTTTCAATGCCGGCGAGCCGGGTATTTATGAAGTGAAGGACACAATGGATAAAATGGCACTTTACAATGCCCTGCTGCAGCAGTTCATTACCGATGCGGTGTTTTTTGACATTGATCGGTTCAGCGAAGGACTGGCTGTTGTGAAAAAAAGGGCAGAATTAAGTTTTAGGTGGGGGGCTGTTGACACAAAGGGCAATATTGTTATCCCGGTTGAATACGAATACTTAGGCGCTTTGAAAGAAGGCCTGATGAATTTTAAAAAGGAAAGTAAGATGGGATATATGGACAGGAACATGAAGGTACTGATCCCGGAATCTTATTACAATTATGCCGATTTCAGCAACGGCCTGGCTGCCATTACCCCGGTTGAGGCAGGCAAAATGGGATATATAGATAAGAACAATAAGGTAGTGATCCCCGTAAAGTATGAGGATGCCGGAACCTTTTACAAGGGCTATGCGGCGGTTGCCCTTAAAAAAAGCAAAACGGTTGGCGGGGCAGGCAAACCAACCATTACCTATCCCGGCGAAATGATGCTCATCAATAAAGAAGGAAAAGAACTTACGCCTTCACCCTATCATTATATATCATATTATAACGACGGAGGTTTGTTTGTGGTAACCATCGATAAAAAGAAAGGCGTGATCGACAGTACCGGAA
Source organism: Ferruginibacter sp. (assembly GCA_035355815.1). Taxonomy (GTDB): domain Bacteria; phylum Bacteroidota; class Bacteroidia; order Chitinophagales; family Chitinophagaceae; genus Ferruginibacter. Next base: position 20,205 of record DAOQRQ010000010.1, read on the forward strand.
AACTGATCCTGCCGGTGGAATACAAAGATGCCAGCACAGATTATAACGGCAATATGATATTCCGTACGCAGGATGATAAGTATGGGATGATAAACAATAAGGGTGAACTGATCATGAAGGCCGAATACGATTATATTGCTGCTGCCTTACACGACAAAATGTATTACAGGCAGAAAGGCAAGTACGCCATCATGGATAAGAACAGGAAACTGATCATTCCGGCAGATTCTGCAGCAACTATTGCCCGGGGCAAGAACCGTATTCTTTTTATTTATGCAGACAAAGTGAAAGTGTTTGACAACAGCGGTAAGCTGCTGAAAACTTTTTTTGAAGGAAGCATTAAAACATACGCTACCAACTTTGCAGCCAATGAAGATTCTTTAAAGATCAGCTACGACGCCGGTGTGGAAATTATAAATACAGCAACCGGCGCTAAAAAACAATTGCCCTGTACTGAAGCAGGTGATTTTAATGAAGAAGGAATTTTCATCGCAAGGCACAACAAACTCTTTACCTATGATTTTTATGATCATACCGGTAAAAAACTGAATACCACAGGCTATAGCACCGCTATCAATTTCAGCGAAGGCATTTGCGGCTTGCAGGAGAACAGCAGCAGCACTCCTTACCTTGCTGATAAGACATTTAAAAAAATAAAAGACCTGGTAACTGTTTTTAAAGGCCCGTATTCCGAAGGACTGGCAGCAAGCGTAAACAATACCTATCCGTCGAGGGTTGTGTATTTAGACAAACAAGGCAACGAAGCTGTAAGTATTTACGGCAAAGACGGGGGTAAATGCATCAACGGCCGTATGCTCATCTCAGACGGAAGCTGGTACTATTATTACAACCGAAAAGGGGAAAAGCTTGGCACAAAACAATGGGAGGAACTGGCCGATTACAGCGAGGGGCTTGCGGCAGCTAAAAGCGGAGCCAAATGGGGCTTCATTGATACCATGGGAACGGTGGTCATTCCGCTTCAGTTCGACCAGGTGGGAAGTTTTACCAAAGGAACCGCTGTAGTAAAGAGCAATGGTAAGTTCAAGCTCATCAATAAAAAGGGAGAATCCATTGACAATAATCTTTATGAAGGCGCCGGCAACCCGGCCAATGGAACATTTCCGCTGATGAAGGGAGACAAGGTTGGGTTAGTAGACAACAAGGGAACCGTCATCATCGGGTTTAATTATAAGAACATAAAGCCAATGAGCGAAGACAGGGTTTGGGCCATGCAGGACGGTAAATGGGGATTGCTTGACAATAAAGGAAATGCCTTAACCGGGTTTATTTATAAAGATGTAGCTGATTTTGATAAGGGATATGCAAAAGTAAAAATGAGCGATAAGATCGGGTTGATCAACAAAGCCGGAAAGGTTATTCTTGCAGCAGATTACAGCGGGCTGGGTTCTGTTTATAAGAATACCATGGTAGGTATTAAACC